>NZ_NPML01000007.1:300000-474732 GCF_002252565.1 Petroclostridium xylanilyticum | reverse complement strand
TCAAAGTCAGAAATAATTTTCTTTTCTAATGGCTTTAAAGTCAGTTGTTCATTCATATTCCCTTTGTTAATGCTGAAAGCCAGAGGGATTCCATCTCCGTCCATAAACAGTCCCATTTGAATGATCGGATTGGGTTTGTGATCTTTAGAAGGACCATATTGCTTGTCGCCATCCTCCTGTTCAATTTCAAAAAAGTAATTGGTGCAATCATAGTAAAGAATACCGGTATTTCTTTTGGAAACCTTCAGGCTGTTTTCATACAAGGAGGACTGGATAAAATCTGTCTCCTTAGCAAGGAATTCAAGAGCTCTGTATATTTGATGCAAATCAAAATTCGGCTGCTCGATAAATTTTTTAGAAAGCTCATATGTAGCAAGTTTAGAGGATGGGAAGATCACTCTACTATAAATCAATCTTGAAAGAATAGAATTCATGTCAAAATCAAATTTATATTTTTGTGATATTTCCTTGCAAATCTTATGAAGTCCGAGTTCATGGTATATTTTTTGGAGAAATAGATAACCACCGTTAAAAGAGCGTTGCTCATCTTTTGGAATAATTTTAGACTGCTCGAAAGGAACAAGTATTTTTCGTGTTTGTTCCTTTTCTTTTTCATTTAATTTTCTAATATATTCTTTAGCCCACTCATATGGATCTGCGCCATTGAGTTTTTCTCTTAGTTCAACTTCGGTTCCAAGTTTTTCGACAGTAATGGTTCGTTCTTTTTTATTTATATAAACAGTTTTTGTTACATACAGTGAAGCTGAATTTTTCGAACGTGATACCTTTAATCTCATAAGCAATCCTTCAATCTGCTTATATTATATCATATTACGCACGGG
The DNA here is from genome assembly GCF_002252565.1 of Petroclostridium xylanilyticum. Classification (NCBI taxonomy): domain Bacteria; kingdom Bacillati; phylum Bacillota; class Clostridia; order Eubacteriales; family Oscillospiraceae; genus Petroclostridium; species Petroclostridium xylanilyticum. Next base: position 473,890 of record NZ_NPML01000007.1, on the reverse strand, counting down.
TCTTTGACAGTTGCAACTTTTCAAACAGTGCTCAAAGCCTTGAAAATAGCACATTTTTGTGTCAAATTTGATTTTCTAAAAGTGCGTACTTTCTAGTGATTTTATTATTTTAATCTTAATTTTCAAATCATATCTGTCGATTTGTTAAATGACAGCAAATGCAGCATTAGCAAGGATTTTAAGAAAGTACGCAAATTTTTTATTTAATCAAAAGCCTGAAACCCTTTAATATCAAGCTTCATCAGGCTTCTTCTATTCGCCAACTGTCAAAGATGGGATTATATCATATTACGCATTATCACGCAATATAAAAGAGAAAAAATTGACAAAAAAATAAGCCTAAATCAAGGCTTTTGGGGATTTTTTCTCTATTCAACTGTCAAATACCCGATATTAATGCTTTCGGGGTATGTCACTTCTAAACTTGCTGCAAAACTGGGGATATAAAAATCAAATGGTAAAATAGTGAATTTATATTGACAAAAGTATCAATGAATTATATTATATACATTAAATACAAAATAATTACAAATGTGTAACGATTTATATTATTTTGTTTTTAAGTGGCTGCTTAAAATAAATAACCCTTAAACCAGTGCAGCCATAGGAAAGTTGGCATTGGTTTGAGGGTGTCTGTACTCCTTGTACAAATGTGGTATGGAGCTTATATAGATTATATACCACAGTGGGATATTTGTGCAAGGGAGAATTTTAAAGAGGGAGTGTTTAGATATTTTATTTTAATGCTCTGTTATCCTAACACAAAATAAATTTGGTAGTGTTAACTAACTTATGAAAAATCAGATTTGGCTGAGTTGGGACTAAATTAACATAAGATTGCACCTTGAAAAGAGAAAATATACCTAAAAAGGCAATAGAAATACTCCTCCAACCTCTTAAAAGAGCATAACAATGCGGATTCAAAGCCTGTCAAGAGGTCATTGCCTTCGAAGAAGGAGCATTTGACAGTCTTTGAACCGCATGTTTGAAGGTAATCAAGAGGTTGAAGGAGTAAGAGTGCTACCGCCTGTTCTATGCTGTCTGCCGTGACAGAATAAACTGCTGTGATAATTCTATCAGCTTTTGCCATTTACCAGGCATGTTTGGGATAGACTCAAGTTCTGGTATAGAGTTAAGTGGCTGCCAGTAGGTATAGGAGTGTGGACGCAGGAAGTTGTAGTAGGCTACAAATAGTGAGACATGCGTATTTGAGCCTTCTCCACTACCATAGCCGTTTGTGACCTGGTAAGAGCGTTTGAAGGTTCTATTAAGGCGTTCAATGATCTGCTTAAACCAGCGATATTCTGTGGAAACAGGGTCATCATTGGTGAGGCCGATTACCTGTGTGAGGTCAAAATCCATGCCCTTGAGCATGAACTGCTGTTGTGCAAGCTTGTATGCGGTGTAACCGTCAGAAACAAACTTAAGGGCCTTGCCAGGGAACTCTTTGAACTTGGCAAAAGCCATACGCATAGCCAGGATGCAAGGACCTACATCCCTTGTACTGGATACACGATAACCCAGGATGGACTTTTTGAGTGCGTCCATGATGAACCAGACATAATGCTTGATACCCTTGACTTTGATGTAGGTTTCATCGGCCGCAAGGTAGTTGGTGGGTTTGTAGTCGTAGTTGTCAACAAAGGGTTGAACCAGGGCAGCGGCGGTTTTGGCGTATTTGCTGACCATAACATGAGAGATTTTAACGCCGTGTATCTCCCAGAGTGCCCGGGAAGTAGCGCGTGTAGACAGACCGAGGTTGACAAGGTATGTCAGGCATAGGCCAAGGACGTGAGGAGAAAAGTTGCGAAATGTGAGATTTACGCAGCCCTTAGGCATGGTGCTCAAGTCAACCTTAAAATAATCTATGGTGAACTCACGATAGATGTAGTGGAGCTTGAATTTGTGCTTGTCTTTCTTATATTCCTCAAGGTCTTCCGGGGAAAGGTTTTTGAGGGATTGAAGATAAAAAGGGCACTTTTCATTAACACACTTGTGAATGTTGAAGTATTTGCGTTCCTTCTTTTTCACAAGGATTCTGCCGCAATAAGGGCATACCAGGGCCCCGATTTTGAAATCTTTCTTATCCTTGTTGAACCTAAGCCCGCAGACCTTGCACAAAAGCTGACCACGGCCGCCGGTATTGTCATAGAGGTATATATGAGGAGCACCGCAGCGATGGCAGACAACATCATGGGGAACAGGGTTTTTACCGCGGGATTTGACAGGTTTGAGTTCCTTGCCGTGTTTTAATTTATAGTCACGAAGCAGCTGCTTGTAGTCAAGCTTCTCCGGCTTTTTGATGATAGGCAATCTGTCCACAGTAAGCTTGTTATACTTAGGATTGGCAGCATCATACTTTGGGGACTTTATAGGTATATTTTTCACAATAAACAAGAGTAATTGATGAATTTGAGCAAGTAGGAATTGATTATATGCTACTAAAACTGATATAATTGAGTTCAAGCAATGACACTTCCTTTCTGGATTTTGTTGTTTGGCGACTCAATTATACCAGAAAAAAGGGGGTCATTGCTTTTTATTTTGAAAAAACTTTGAAACCCTTGATAAATAAAGTTTTTAGAATCTATTTAAGTATAAATAGATTAACACTACGAAAGGGAAGGTGGTCGAAATATGAAGATTAAGGGTAAATCTGTTTTAGTAATTGTGATTCTATTAATCAGTATGCTGTTAAGTTCAACTTCCTACGCATATGTGATAAGTAAAAGGTGGTCGATACCTTCAAGCGGATCACTAGATGTTTATTATTCCATGAGTAGTAATTTTAGTACTGATGGTAAAAACTCTTTTAGCTATGCTAACACATCGTGGAATAATGCTGGTGGCAAAATTAAAATTTATAGGTTGACAGCTGATAACTCGGCTACAGATGCCAGTAAAAACGGTAAAAACGAGGTTTTTAAAAAAGACCTAGGTTCAGATTATCTAGCACTTATTTCATACTGGACGTCATCTGGAAAATGTGTTGAGTTTGATATAGCTTGGAATAGTAACTCTGCTATTCAGTGGTCAAACTCTGGCAGTTCTGGCATGTATGATGTTCAAAATTGTGCAGCGCATGAACTTGGACACGCATTATTTGCAGGGGATGTATATAATGATACCGATGTTCAAACCAAATATAAATCAGAATATAAAGACGTAACTATGTATGGCTATATTTCCACTGGTGAAACTAAAAAGAGATCCTTGCATCAAGATGATATTGATGGTTTTAAAGCGGCATATTAATAATTTAGAATGCAAATAGAAAGGAATAATAAAAATGAAAAAATATATCTTGTCCTTATTAGTAGTTAGTTGTATTGCTGTCATAGGATATGGCTTAATTAATTTGGTAAATCAACAAAAAAATACTGACAGTAACACTATAAATATATCTGCGTCATATAGGATGTTTGATCAGGAGCTATTAGTGAATGAATCGGAAATAGCTGTCAAGGGAACTATAGAGAAAGTATTAGATCAAAAATGGAATACCTCCAATAATAAAAAACCCACTGATATAAAAGGCGATGATATGATTTACCGCGATATTATCTTAAAGGTTTCTGAAGTCTTTAAAGGAAATATTGGTGTTGATGAAAAAATAATCATGAGAACCTTTGGAGGTACGGTCGATAATTTTACTGTTCAATTCGACCCACAAATAAACTTTTTGAAGGGTGAAGAAGTAATTGTCTTCTTATCAAATGATGATACTCCATACAATAAGCAAAAGACAAAAGATCATTATAAAATTCTAGGTGGATTACAAGGAATTTATAGAATATCTGGTGATGATGTTCAAAATATTCACGAAAAATTAAATATGGAAGAGTTTAAAGATAAAACAAAAAAATTCCTACTTAATCCTATAGTAAAAAATAAAGATATTAAATCGGATGAATAATTCAAGGCTAGTGCCTGAACTTTTATGTTTCACATAAAGTTTTGTATTATACTCGAGAACTGTAAGCGGTTAACATCTCGTCACATTGACAAGTATTAACCGCTTTTCTTTACATAGCATTTATCTATGAGATTACCCCATGGAAGGGGGAAATCAAACACATTGGGACTATTTTAAAATCAGGACTTGGCTGTTAATGTCAATCAAAAATTGGGCCACTTGCTGGTCTAATTTTAGGCCACCAAAACATGAAAAATTAGTCAGTGTCTTTTTGCTTAGCAAGTGCCTGCTTAAACCGGTAGCTGTTCCCGTTAATGTTCAGTATATGTGCATTGTGGGTGAGCCGGTCCAGTAATGCTGCTGTCATCTGTTCATCGCCCAGCACCTCCGTCCACTTAGGAAATTCAAGGTTTGTGGTGATGATAATGCTACCTCGCTCATACCGGGCGGCACAGAACTGAAACAGAAGCTCTGAACCCATTTTGCTGAAGGGCACATAACCTAGTTCATCCAGGATGATGACGTGCGGTGCCAGCCATTGCTTCTCCAGCCTGTTCAGTCGGTATTCTTGCTGTGCTGCAAGAAGTTCATTGATTAAGCCGGCTGCAGTGTAGAACTTTACTCGTAATCCCTGCCTGCAGGCTTCGTAGCCTAGAGCTGTTGCAATATGTGTCTTACCTACGCCAGAGCTGCCGACAAGGATGATATTTTCTTTCTTCCGTATGTACTCTCCTTGCATAAGCTTCAGTACTTTAGGCTTGTTAAGGGATGGAATAGCTTTAAAATCAAAGTTCTCCAGTGTCTTAATAACTGGGAAGGCAGCCTGCCTGATTCCTCTTTGTATCCGGTTGTTTTCTCGCTGGTGGATTTCTTGTTCGAGAACACAAAGCAGGTATTCTTCATATCCTAGGTTGTTATCTGCTGCTTCTCTAGCAAGAGATTCATAAGTCTTAGCTGCCTGTGGCATCTTTAGCTTTTTAAGATAAGCTTCCAAGAGCATCTTGTTTAGAGGCATTCTGTTGCACCTCCCGACATTAAGGCTTTGTATTTATCTAGGTCAGGAGGAGTTATTTGAACATCAGGTATACCTTGAAGCTTCTCTTTATTTAGATGGATGACTTTATGACTCTTTACAAGCAGCTGTCCTAATATATTTAATACTCCGTCATACCCATATATGTTGTACAGCATAGCCATTTCCAAGGCTTCTGCTACATATGTGGAAGGGTAATCACGATGAAGCATGAGTATCCTTACAAACTCACGGTTGCCTTTAGAATTTCTAGATACTAATATTCTTCGGTACTGTTCATATACTTGCGGTAGTGACTGGGGGTTGTACACCTTAGTATTGCCTAATGCCCTGGACTTTTGAAGCAGCAGTTCAAGGTAATGATCCAGAATGATATTATCCTGGTTTCGTCCATAATTTCTAGGGTGATGTGCTATTACACTATCCTTTAGCATAATGTCAATCTGGTCTGCTGTTGCTCTTACAGTCACTTGTTCATCTACATAGGCTGTAGGTACCGAATACCGGTTGGTTTCAAACTGTACCATTGAATACCTGTTAACCTTGGCTTCCTTGTATCTTGCTCCATTAAACCTGACTTTAGGGAGAGGCCTGAGTGCTGATTTCTCTGCTTCCCACTTCGAATTCTTAGAGAGAAGCTTCAGGCACTCTGCATGCAGGTATTCATTTAGTTCGTCAAATGATTCTACATCAGGATAAGGAACAAAGAACTTTCTAACGGCTTCCTTTCCGGCGCTTTCAACACCGCCCTTTTCGTTGCTGCGAGCTGGGCGGCAGAAGGAAGATTCATAGAGGTAATGTGTCCTTAAGGAGATAAACTGTTCCTGTTCCTCACGGTTGCTGCCTTGTAATACCTTCTTCACGGCGGTCTTCAGGTTATCGTATGTAATCCTGTAAGGCACGCCGTTCATGAATTCGAAGCATTTTATGTGTCCATCAAAGAAGGCTTCCTGCTTCTCGAAGGGGTAAGCTCTTACATAGAAGCCTCCGGAGCCTCTGAGTTTTATAACGAATATGTGTGCTTTAGTTTCTTTGCCCTTTAGGTAGAAGTATGCATCAGTCCAATCAACTTCGGCGTATGTAACGAGTTCAAATTCTAGTGGTAGAAAGGCTTCTCGCTGCTTCTTGTACTCTTTACGAAGATAATCTGTTAGGGTGCTATACCCTCCTGAATAGCCTTCTTCCTTAAGGCGTTCCAGTATTTTGGTTCCAGTATGCTGTTGTTTGCGGTGACGGGTTTTATCCTCTTCTAGAATTTGTTTAATCAAAGGGATATATGGTCTCAGGACCGGGTGGTTCCTTTCTTTGGAGGATTGATACTTTGGGGGTTGTGGTTCATCTAGAGACAAGTATTTTGAGATAGTATCACGATGAATACCTGTTCTTCGATGAATTTCTCTAACACTAAGTCCTTCCATGAAATACATTTTTCTGATATGCGACAGGGGACGGTTCTCTCTTATGCGACAGGGGACGGTTCTCTCTTGTTGCATTTTCTATTATATGATATCCTGACTTTTGCAGCAAAATTAGATAAAAATAGCCCCCAACCTCTTTAAAATAAAGGGTTTTGGGCTTTTCGTTTTTGTCAGAAAGTTGTAGTGAAAATTAAACTTTTTTTGTTTCTCCCAAAATTTTTTTAATATCTCCTAATGTCATAACTTTTTTTCCAAAATCAATATTTAACTCTTTTCCTATGTCTTCAAGAACATCATTATAAAAATCAAAAAGATAATAATTTTCTTGTATATGGCTACAAGATGCTTTGCTAAGGCTATCAAGCATTTCTGGTATAGAATATTTTCCCTTCAGTTTGTATTCCAATATCCTTGCAATTACAAGTGATATGAAGCATGTCAGAAAATGAGCATCGATATGTTCCTTCAACGACAAATATACCGGTCTGCTTTCAAAATCACTTTTTGTAACTTTGAAGGATTCTTCTATCTTCCAAAGTCCACGGTACATATCAATGATTTTATCGTCTGACTCTTTGTATTCACTGGTAACGATAGCATAATAACCATCAAACTTTTCTTCTTCACGCAGTTTTTCTTCGTCAAAAGTCAAGTGCTGACGGACACTAGCAGGTGTCTTTAATATTGACAATCATTATCATTTGGACTATAATAATAATGGAAGATAAATGAAAAATTTTTATAAAATTAATGAGAATGATTATCAATATTGTTGTATAGGGGGATTTCTATGACACTAGATAGGGTAAATAGAGGAGAAAAGGTTGAAATTGTTTCAATACCAGATCCAAATGTTAGGGCTCAGGCGATAAGATTGGGAATATTTGAAGGATCTCAGCTAATTTGTGCAGAAAAATTACCTGCAGGGCCAATCATATTGCAAAATAGGATGCAAGAAGTTGCAGTAGGACGGAGACTGGCTCAAAAAATTAGTGTTAATCGTATTTAGGAGGGCGCTATGAGTACTTGTCACGGCAGTGTTTTAATAAAAGACATAGATCAAGATTCAAAAAAATTGGTTTTAGTTGGGAACCCCAATGTAGGAAAATCCGTTTTCTTTAATTCATTAACAGGATTATATGTAGATGTTTCAAATTTTCCGGGCACAACAGTTGATATAAGCATGGGAAAATATAAAGAGTATACTGTAATTGATACTCCGGGAGTTTATGGGGTTTCTTCATTTAATGATGAAGAAAGAGTTGCCAGAGATGTAATCATTAGTGCTGATATCGTATTAAATATAGTAGATGCTGTCCACCTGGAGCGTGATTTATTTTTAACTCAGCAGCTCATTGATATGGGTAAAAATATAGTTGTGGCACTTAACATGATGGATGAAGCGAAGGCAAATGGGATTAGTATAGATGTTCAAAGATTAAGTGACCTGCTGGGAGTACCGGTAATTCCTACAGTGGCCCTAAAAAATCAGGGATTGGAAGAAGTAAAAAAGCAGATATCTTTTGCACGTCAAGGTAAAAAAATTAAAGATATTGATGGTCTGCTATTACAATATAAGGACAAAGTAAAACTAGAAGCAGAAGCATTACTGGTCCTTGAAGATGACCCAAATGTATTAAGCAGAAATAGTTTGCCCGAAACCGGAATGAGAGAGTTTATCTATAAAAAGCGAAGAGAAAAGGTGGATGATATAATTTCGCAAGTGGTTAGGGATACTACTGAAGGTGCCAGCTTTAAGACAATGTTGGGCAGATATATGTTAAGGCCTTTAACGGGGATTCCTATGTTGTTGATTACCTTGTGGGTTATGTTTGAATTTATTGGGGTATTTGTTGCACAAACGGTTGTTGGAATTACTGAAGAGACAATTATGCTGGGAATGTATCAACCGTTTATAGCATCATTAATCGATAAAATAGTACCTGAACAATCTTTTCTAGGGCAAATTCTCATTGGAGAGTTCGGGTTATTGACTATGACTCCAGTGTATGTTTTAGGTTTATTGCTTCCGCTTGTAGTTGGATTTTACTTTTTACTCTCCATTTTAGAAGACTCTGGATACCTGCCAAGAATTGCAGCATTGGTTGACAGGGTTCTCACAGGGGTAGGTTTAAATGGCAGAGCAATTATTCCTATTATTTTAGGCTTTGGATGCATAACGATGGCAACAATTACTACCAGACTTCTAGGTACTAGAAGGGAACGTATTATTGCAACCGTACTACTAGGCTTGACCATACCTTGCTCAGCTCAATTAGGTGTAATTGCTGGTCTGATTGCACCCCTCGGAATGAAATACTTACTTATCTATATTGTAACTATTTTAGGGGTTTTTGCTCTATCGGGAGCAGTATTAAACAAGGTGCTGCCAGGGGAGTCAAGCGATTTGCTAATCGACCTTCCTCCGCTTAGAATTCCCAGCGTACGTAATGTGCTAAAGAAAACATATACAAAATCTAAAATGTTTATATTTGAGGCTACTCCATTATTTGCTCTAGGTGCTTTATTAATAAGTATTATGCAGGTAACAGGATTTTTAGAGTGGTTACAAGAGGTAATATCCCCACTTACCGTAGGTTGGCTTAAGCTTCCCAAAGAAGCTGCTACTGCTTTTATAATGGGAATTGTAAGAAGAGATTTTGGCGCAGCAGGCTTAAGCAATTTGCCAATGACACCTGCACAGGTTTTAGTATCATTAGTAACTATAACCCTCTTTGTGCCCTGTATTGCTTCAATTATGGTCATATTTAAGGAAAGGACAAAAACCGAAGCAGCATTCATATGGGTAGGAAGTCTTATAGTTGCCTTTGCAGTAGGGGGAGTATTAGGGCAGATAATGATATAAAGTTCCTGTGTGATGATGGAGGTTTTTATGGAAGTTGAATGTAAAAATTGCGGGTATAAATTTGAAAGTGAGCATAATGCCAAATGCCCTCGGTGTAATGCGTCAGTACCAAAATTAAAAGGTTGTGAAAGTTGTAAAGGGTGCTCATTGTTTGGTGGATGTAAAATAAAGAATAAATAATTTTTAATTTTAAATAGTAATACAGGACATTAAACCCTGAAAACGTCGTGGGTGCATTAGGTAAAATGCACCCAAACTTTTTAATTGACATGCTGTAACATTGTAGCATAATATATAAATATGCATAAACTATTTATTGAGGAGTCAACTCATTACCACTACACACATGAGAGGTGATAAAATATGAACAACTTAGGGAATGAGCTTAAGGAACAATTGAAAGAAAACGGATACAAGCTTACCACCCAGAGAAGAGCAGTGCTTGATGTTATCATTGAGCATGAAGGTGAACATTTAAGCACTGAAGAAATTTATGAATATGTAAAAGTAAAATGTCCCGAGATTGGTCTTGCTACTGTTTATAGGACCCTCTTGCTTCTGGATCGTCTGGAGTTAATATATAAGTTGGATTTTGACGATGGTTGTAGTAGGTATGAGTTAAATAAACACAAAGAAGACCACAGGCATCACCACCTAATTTGTACCCAATGTGGAAATGTAGCAGAAGTCGAAGAAGATTTGCTTGACTCTTTAGAAGAAGAAATCTTATTAAAAAATAAGTTCCTAGTAAAGGATCACAGGGTAAAATTTTATGGATATTGTCAGAATTGCAGGGACGATGAATAGTAAGCGAAAACCGTGCCATAAGAAGGCAAAAGGGGCAAGTCAATGCTTTTAATCTTATGGTGCAGTTTTTGAACAATTTTAAAAAGAAGCGATATGGTTTTTCATATCGCTTCTTTTTTTTGATTTTAATTTAAATATAAAAAATACTTCGACATATGCAGTAAAAATTTTTTTAAATTTGACAGTAAATCCTGAAAGATAGAATACAAGATATCGCTTGTGTATATACTAATTAGTGTCTTTCAAACTTTTTTGATACATACGAAGAAAGGGTGAACTACATGAAAGCACTGATTATGGCAGGAGGAGAGGGTACAAGACTTAGACCGCTTACGTGTAATCGACCCAAACCAATGGTTCCAGTCATTAATAAGCCGGTAATGGAACACATTATTAATCTATTGAAAAGTCACAATATTACTGATATTGGAGTTACACTTCAATATATGCCTCAAATTATTCAAGATTATTTTGGAGATGGATCTGCTTTTGGGGTAAATATAAGATATTTTATTGAAGACACTCCTCTTGGAACTGCAGGAAGTGTAAAAAATGCAGAAGAATTTTTAGATGATACTTTTATGGTTATCAGTGGAGATGCACTAACTGATATTAATCTAAGTGAGGCAATTAAATACCACTATGATAAAAAAGCAATAGCTACTTTAGTACTTATGCGTGTGGATGCACCGTTGGAATATGGTATTGTAGTTACCGATTTAGATGGAAAAATAACACGGTTTTTAGAAAAACCGAGTTGGAGCGAAGTTTTTAGTGATACGGTAAATACAGGGATATATATTCTTCATCCTTCGGTACTTAGTTATTTTAAAGCTGGGGAAATGTTTGATTTTAGCAAGGATTTATTTCCGTTACTATTAAATGACGGACAACCTATGTATGGTTATGTGACAACAAACTACTGGTGTGATATTGGGGATTTAAATGCATATCAACAATGTCATTTTGATATCCTTGATGGAAAAGTAAATATTTTTATTGATGCAAAAGAGATTGGAGAGAAAGTATGGGTTGAAAGTAATGTACAAATTGCAGAAGGGGCGCAGATAACAGGACCAGTATTGATAGGAAAAAATACAACAGTAAAAAACAATGCTGTAATTTCTTCTTATACTGTCATTGGAAGTGACAATACTATTGGAGAGTATAGTTCACTAAAGAAAACAATATTGTGGAAAGGTTGTAATGTTGGAAAGAATGTACAATTAAGAGGGTGTACATTGTGTAATAAGGTTCAAATCAAAGAGAATACCTCAGTATTTGAACAATCAATAATTGGTGATGAAACAGTAATTAGGGAAAGAGCAATAATAAAACCTGGTATAAAGATATGGCCATCCAAGGTAATTGAAAGTGAAACAGAAGTAAATGTAAATTTAGTTTGGGGAACAAAATATTCAAAAACATTATTTGGTGAAAAAGGAATAGTTGGTGAAGTGAATGTAGATATTACGCCAGAATTTGCTTCGCGTCTTGGGGCTTCTTACGGAGCGTTATTTAAAAGAGATGCCAGAATAGGAATAAGCAGCGACCATACAAATGTTTCTCAAATGCTGAAGAACTCTTTTATATCAGGGTTATTGTCAGCAGGTGTGGAGGTGTATGATTTTGGGCAGCAGGTTTTACCGGTTACCAGATATTCAGTAAAATTTTTCGGACTGGATGGTGGAATACATCTTGGAACAAAAGCTGATGCCAATGATTCCAAACTATTTATTGATTTTCTTGACTCTCACGGTGCAAACATTAACAGAGGCATTGAGAGAAAGTTGGAGAATACATTTATAAGGGAAGATTTTAGCAGATGCGAAGCCGATACGGTTAAGAGTGTTAAAACTGTCCACGACTTCAAATCTTATTATTTACGAGATATTATAAATAAGGTGAAGAATAAAAATCTAGGTTATAAATTATTAATAGATACATCCTCTGTTTTACTTGAATCTATGTTGGCACCGCTTATGAATGAGCTGGGATGCGAAGTAATCTTTTCAAAATTAGAGATGAAAGATATGAGGACAGGTCGTGCTTTTAAAACTCCAGGACAAATAACTTATCTTTCAAACCAAATTATTTCTAACGGTTCAGATATAGGAGCGATGGTAGAGGAAAATTGTGAAAAGATGATATTAATTGACGAAAAGGGTCGATTTATAAATGAGGAAATGTTTATAGCTCTTGTATCTTTAATCACTCTAAAGACAATGAAAGGGGCCACCGTAGTTGTTCCAATTTCTGCACCTAGTGTAATAGACCGTATGGCAACTGAATATGAAGGGAAAGTATTAAGAACAAAAACATCTCCTTTAGAGATTATGGGAAAGATGGTTGTTAATGGTGGGCAGGATACTTTAATGAATGAGCAGTTTGTTTTAAATTTTGACGCCATTGGCAGCATTGTTAAAATAATGGATTTTATGAGAAGTAACAACGTTAAGCTATCTGAGCTTATAGACGAAATACCTTCTTTCCATATCACTAAGAAAGAAGTAGAGTGTCCATGGAATGCAAAAGGAAAGGTAATAAGGCAAATTATTGAGGAAAGTAATAATGAAAAAATAGAGCTGATGGAAGGGGTAAAGATATATAAAGACGGTGGATGGGTATTGGTGCTGCCTGATTCAGAAAAGCCTGTGTGCAAGGTAATTGGAGAAGGTTATTCTGAAGAGTTTGCTGAATCACTGACCGATGCTTTTGTTAACCGGGTAAAGGAGATAGGACAAAATTTTAGTTTAAGTATATAAAAATTTGCGATTTGTCTTTTACAGGGTAGCATAAGTGTGAGATTAAACCCCAGGTAAATGAAATATATTTTACCTGGGGTTTAATTGCTAAATCCAGGTTTAATCTGTTTTTATATAGGTATTCTTTAAGGAGAAAGAGTAAAAAATATAATATATATTTACTGATAATGATTTTACATGGCAGATAAAGTAAATAAGTTCACAGTTCACGGTTCACAGTAAAAGCTATTAAATCGTTTACTACTGTGAACTGAGAACTGTTAACTGTGAACTATATATAAAAGTTATAATTCGAAAGGAGAAAAAAATGAGGGTTTTAATGCTTTCATGGGAGTACCCTCCACGCATTGTGGGAGGAATTTCAAGAGTTGTGCATGATTTGGCCCAGAAATTGGGGCAGCAAGGGAATGAAATTCATGTTGTTACATGTTGGGAGCCGAATACTAGAGAGATTGAAAAGGATAAAAATGTTATAGTGCATAGGGTGCGTGAATATGAACTAAATACAAACAATTTTATAGATTGGGTAATGCATTTGAATTTTGCTTTATTAGAATATTCGATAAGATTAATCAACAATATAGGCGGAGTGGATATAATTCATGCTCATGATTGGATTGTGGCTTATGCATCAAGAGTTTTGAAACATTCTTACAAAATTCCATTGGTATGTACCATACATGCGACGGAACATGGACGAAACCATGGCATTCATAATGATATGCAGAGTTATATCCATAATATAGAATGGTGGCTTACCTATGAATCCTGGAGGGTAATATGTAATAGCTACTATATGAAAAATGAGATCAGGAACATTTTTCAATTGCCTGAAGATAAAATACATGTTGTTCCTAACGGGGTTAGCATTGATAAATTTAATGATATTAAAAGGGACTACTTATTTAGAAGGAACTTTGCCAGTGATCATGAAAAGATGATTTTTTTCGTAGGCAGGCTGGTTCAGGAAAAAGGTGTTCATATTCTTATAGATGCAATTCCTAAGATACTTGCACATTATTATGATGTTAAATTTGTTATTGCGGGAAAGGGACCTGAACTTGATTTCTTAAGAGAAAAAGCTAACTGGATGGGAGTAGGAAACAAAGTTTATTTTACAGGATATATAAGTGATGAGAATCTGCACAAGTTATACGGATGTGCAGATATAGCAGTCTTTCCAAGCCTTTATGAACCTTTTGGCATTGTTGCACTAGAAGCAATGGCTGCTAATATCCCGGTTGTAGTAACCGAAGCAGGTGGACTGGGTGAGATAGTAGAGCATGCGCAGGATGGAATGAAGGCATATACTGGCAATTCCAATTCCTTGGCGGATTGTATAATTGCACTATTATACCATCCTGATTTATGTGATAAAGTTAGAGTTAATGCAATAAATAAAATTAAAAACAGCTATAACTGGGGCTCGATTGGTAAACAGGTATTATCAATATATAATCAGATAATAAACGAATACAAACAATCACAATGGGCACATGAAGAATTTCAAAGTGTGTTAAAAGAATCCATAACTAAATAAGAAGTGAATGCAGCAGCAATTAGAAATAGGTTTCATTGGGAGTTAATAATAAAAAAATGGTAAAAATATTAAAAGAGTATTTATTTGATTATAAAATATTGTTATAATGTTAAAGAGTATCTGCGTGGACGGTAAAATGCCTCTTAATCAAATGATTATTTTAATGTTATTATAGACAAGATATATGCAATGGAGGTAGAAACGTGTCAAAGAAATCAAAACTTAAAATCATTCCTTTAGGGGGTCTGAATGAAATTGGAAAAAATATTACAGTTTTTGAATATGGTAATGACATTGTAATTTTGGATTGTGGCCTGGCTTTTCCTGAAGATGAAATGCTCGGAATAGACCTTGTTATTCCTGATGTATCTTATTTATTAAAAAATAAAGAAAAGGTAAGAGCAATTGTACTTACTCATGGCCATGAAGACCATATAGGAGCATTACCGTACATATTAAGAGACCTTAATGTCCCTGTATATGGAACTAAGCTTACTTTAGGACTTGTGGAATACAAACTTAAAGAGCATGGTTTGTTGTCAAATGTTAAACTGGTAACTATTAAGCCCGGAGATGAAATAACTTTAGGTGCCTTTAAGATAGAATTCATAAGATCTACTCACAGTATTGCGGATGCTGTTGCAATTGCGTTACATACTCCGGTGGGGATTATCGTTCACACCGGAGATTTTAAGGTGGATTATACTCCTATCGAAGGAGAAATGATAGACCTTGCCCGCTTTGGACAGTTGGGGAAAATGGGTGTGCTTGCATTAATGGCTGACAGCACCAATGTTGAACGGCCGGGATACACCATGTCAGAAAGAACAGTAGGTGAAACTTTTGAGGAGATATTCAAATACTGTGACCAGAGGATACTGGTTGCAACATTTGCATCCAATGTTCACAGGGTTCAGCAGGTTATTAATGCCGCTGTACGTTATGGTAGAAAAGTTGCAGTCAGTGGAAGAAGCATGCAGAATGTAGTAAATGTTGCTATAGAGTTGGGGTATATGACTGTACCTGAAGGTGTACTTATAGATATCGATGAGATTAATCGGTATAGAAACAATCAAATTGTAATTGTGACAACGGGAAGTCAAGGAGAGCCTATGTCTGCGTTATCTAGGATGGCTTTTTCTGACCATAAAAAAGTCGAGATTGTTCCGGGAGACCTGGTAATTATATCGGCCAGTCCTATTCCCGGAAATGAAAAGCTTGTTTCAAAAGTAATTAATGAATTGTTTAAGAAAGGTGCAGATGTTATATATGAATCCCTGGCAGATGTACATGTTTCAGGACATGCATGCCAGGAGGAGTTAAAACTCATTCATAGCTTGATAAAACCAAGGTTTTTTATTCCTGTTCACGGTGAATATAGGCATTTAAAGCAACATGCTAATTTAGCAGAAAGATTGGGAATGAAAAGTCAGAATATATTTATTATGGATATTGGTAAAGTCTTAGAATTAACCGAGGATTCTGCCAGAATTGCAGGAAGTGTTACCGCCGGAAAGGTGCTGGTAGATGGATTGGGTGTGGGAGATGTTGGTAATATCGTACTTCGCGATAGAAAGCATTTGGCTCAAGACGGTCTGATTGTTGTAGTTGTAACAATTTCAGGTGAAAATGGATTAGTAATAGCAGGTCCGGATATTATTTCCAGAGGATTTGTTTATGTAAGAGAATCAGAGGACCTAATGGAGCAAGTACGGGGAGTTGCAAAAACAGTACTTGGAAAGTGTGAGGAAAAGAAGATTACAGACTGGTCCACCATAAAGTCTAATCTAAAAAGCAGCTTGAATGAATATTTATACGAAAAAACAAAAAGAAAACCAATGATTCTTCCTGTTATAATGGAAATATAAATTTATAATGAGTGGTGAATAGTGGGGAGTGGGGGAGTAGAGATATTACCTAGTCCTCATTATTTTTGTATAGAGAAATGAGGTGTTGGAGAAAATAATAAATACACTATACAAAGGAGGTTTTTACTTGAAAACTATTGTAAGTGTAAGTATTGGCTCTTCCTTAAGGAATCATCGTGTAGAGACAGAAATACTAGGTGAAAAATATACCATAGAACGTATTGGAACAGACGGAAACATTAATAAAGCAATTGAATTGATAAAAGAATTAGATGGGAAAGTGGATGCTTTTGGATTAGGTGGTATAGACTTATATCTTACCGGAGCAGACAGAAAATTTATGATTAAAGAGGCAATTCCAATTGTAAAGGCAGCTTCAAAAACACCGATAGTAGATGGATCCGGGTTAAAAAATACTTTAGAAAAAAGTGTGATTGAATTTCTCAATGGGCAGAAAATAATTAACTTTTCAAATAAAAAAGTACTTTTAGTTTGTGCCATAGATAGATACAAAATGGCCGAAGCTTTTATAAATCTTGGATGTAATACAATTCTTGGAGATCTTATTTTTGCCTTGGGAATTCCTATACCGATAAAGAGCTTAAGAGTATTTAGACGGGTAGTAAATGTTCTCCTACCCGTTGTATCCAGGTTACCTTATGATGTATTGTATCCTACCGGTCAAAAGCAGGATTCTCAGGTTGGGAATAATAAATTTGAAAAATATTATTATGATGCTGATATTATAGCCGGTGATTTTTTATATATTAAAAAGTATTTGCCGTTAGATTTATTTGGAAAAATTATTATTACCAACACTATAACAAAAGAAGATGTAGAAATGTTAAAGAACAGAGGGGTTAGTATGTTGGTTACTACAACGCCTGAGTTTGATGGAAGATCTTTTGGTACAAATGTAATGGAAGCAGTATTATTAGCAGCATCAGGAAAGAAAGCCGAACAATTAACTCCACAGGATTATATTGGTTTGATTAAAAAAATAAACTTTTTACCTAGGATAGAGTATTTAAATAATATAGAAAAATTAAACGAAGGTAAAGCACATTGAGTGCTTTACCTTCGTTTTCCTTTTAGAAGGTATCCCCAGAAAAGTCCTTTAATAAACGCTATACCAACTAATCCATATAACATCATTCTCTTTTTCGTAGCTACAGCTGAATCAGCAGCAGATTTCTGCCTGTTCTTTTTCATATAAACTCGGTAATGCTTTCTATTATTAGCATGATCTGAAACCATGAGACTGCCTCCTATTTCAGTGTAAAGATTAAGATTGAGATTAAGCATGCTTTGATAAATTTAATACTCAATCTTAGTTTGAAAATAGTTCATAGTTTGCAGTTCTTGGTTGGTAGTAAAAACATTAATTTTAAGAACTATGAACGTTTTCGTTATTAGTATTCATCTATTCTATTTATTTATTTAACATAATTCTTAGATGATCTGGTAAAAATATTTATACTAAAAATCTATATTATGAAAACAATATAATACGGAGGTGATTTGAGTGAAGAATAAATTTATGAAAATAATGACATTAATCTTAATTTTTATGCTTATCGTAACGTTTGTAGGGTGTAGAGTAGCACAGAGACCTATGCCGAATCAACCCGATACGCTTAGAACACCTGGAGCACCAGCCAGATATGGTACACCCGGCACACCAACTACACCTGGTAAAATAGGAACACCTGGTGCACCTGGTACGGCCCTTGATAGGCTTGGTACACCCGGTGCCCCCGATACACCTTATGCGCCTGGAAGAGTAGGAATAAATAATAATGCGCCAACAGCTACTGATGCAAATAGAACGGCACAGTATATAGCAAATCAATTAAGTGCAATGGAACCAATAGAAAGGGCGACTGTCGTGATAAGTGGCAATACAGCCCTTGTGGGAATTGATATTGTAGACAATTACTATAAATATGATGAAGAAGAATATTTAAAGGATGATCTTGTTCAAAAGGTTAAAAATATGGCACCCGGAGTAACAAATGTAGCTATTACCGAATCGCCTGACTTATATCAAAGGATTAGCAATCTGTCCAGGGACATGGCAAATGGAAGAGTGATACAGGGATTAACCAATGAGTTTACTGAAATTGTTAACAGAATAAGACCTTCTGTAAGATAGTAAACAGTTAAAGCCATGCATAATTCTATGTGTGGCTTTAACTGTTTATTATTTTTTATTTAAAATCTGATGAATAAATTTATCAAATTATGGCACAATCTAAATAAGATATGTTATAGTATAAAAAGATAAAAATAAGAGGCACTTTTTCAGCGCTTTCAAACTCATTGTTGCCAAATAAATTTGACTGGGAGTGTGACATCAGTGAATATTGTTAAAAAATTAAATTTAAAAGAGGGAATCAATCTATATTGTATTCCCCTGGAAAAATTTAAAACCTATACGGTAAGTATTTTTATTCATAGGCAACTAACAAAAGAAAATGCTACAAGAAACGCACTATTGCCCTACGTATTAAGAAGGGGATGTAAAGGATTCCCTAATTCTCAAGCAATAGCTGAATATCTGGAAAATTTATATGGTGCAGCGTTTGATTGTGGTATAAATAAAAAAGGTGAAAGTCAGATACTCTACTTCAGCTTTGAAGTAATTGATGACCAATATATTTCAAATGATGGAGGATTACTGAAGAAAATTTTGGAGTTTGCCCAGACTCTGGTATTTAACCCTATTACCGAAGGTGGGGTGTTTAAGAAGGAATACGTGGAACAGGAGAAAGAAAAATTAAGAGATTTAATTAAAGGATTAATTAACAATAAGATGGTTTATGCGGTAGAACGCTGTTATCAGGAAATGTGCAAAGATGAACGTTTTAGTATTTATGAACTAGGTAATATAGAAGATTTGGAATTAATTGATGAGAGGAATCTTTACGAATACTATACGTCAGTTATACGTTCCAGCCCGGTTGATATTTTTGTAACAGGCAGAATAAATGAAGAAGAAGTATATAATCTTGTTAAAAGCTTGTTTGATATTAATTTAGAGCAAAAACTTGAGTATCCATCTACAGAAATTGTTTCACAAGTAAAATCTGTTAAAAAGATAGACGAAGAATTGGAAGTAGCTCAAGGAAAACTTTCTTTAGGATTTAGGACAAAGGTTTCACCCCGGGACAGAGATTACTATTCCTTAATTGTTTACAGTGGTATCTTGGGGGGAGGTCCCCATTCCAAACTATTTAATAATGTAAGGGAAAAATTGAGTTTAGCATATTATGTGTTTTCACGGTTGGAAAAATTTAAGGGGCTTATGCTGGTCAGTTCGGGAATAGAAGTACAGAACTATCAAAAGGCATTGGATGAGATATTAAAACAGGTAGATGAGATAAAAAATGGCAATATTACAGACTATGAATATGAGTCTACAATAAATAGTTCCATTAATAGTATAAGATCATTAACAGACAATGCATTTCATATGACAGACTATTACTTGAGCCAGTTTGTGGGAGGCACCAACGATAGTTTCGAGGATTTGATTCAAAAAATTTCTTTGGTAACGAAAGAAGATGTAATATCAGTAGCTCAAAAAATAGAGTTGGACACTATTTATTTTCTTAAAAATAAGGCTTAAGTGAATTGGGAGGAATATTTAATGGAATTAAGACAATATGAAAGTCCAGTATTAAAAGAAATAATGTATCATGGAGTAGATAAAAGCGGTTTAAATGTCTATATATTACCAAAAAAAGGATACAGCAAAAGTTATGCTGTTTTTGCTACACATTACGGTTCTATTGATAGTAAATTCGTAGTACCCGGGGAGGACCACGTGACCGAGGTGCCGGATGGGATTGCACATTTTCTGGAACATAAACTGTTTGAAGAAGAAGAAGGAAACGTGTTTGATAAATTCTCACGTTTAGGGGTTTCAGCGAATGCTTTTACCAGTTTTAATACTACCGCATACCTGTTTTCCTGTACGGATAACTTTTATGAAAGCTTGGACATATTATTAAATTTTGTACAAAACCCTTATTTTACCGAAGAAAGTATACAAAAAGAGCAAGGAATAATAGGCCAGGAAATCCGGATGTATGATGATGATCCAAATTGGAGAGTGTTTTTTAATTTTCTTGGCGCATTGTATCATGAACATCCAGTAAAAAAAGATATTGCCGGAACCATTGAAAGCATTAGTAAAATAAATAAAGACATATTATATAAATGCTATAATACTTTTTACAATCCTTCTAATATGCTTCTGTTTGTATTAGGGGATGTGGACCCCAAAGAGGTAGGGGAGCATGTAGAGCATAATTTGAAGATAAGAGAGCCTCTAAAAAATGAAATAAAAAGACTATATCCTGAAGAGCCACCTACCATATATCAACAAAAAGTGGAACAAAATTTAAGTGTATCCATTCCGTTATTTCAAATGGGGTTTAAAGATACCGATATTGGTTACGGGGGCTCCCGGTTACTGAAAAAAGATATTATTACACGGATTTTGCTGGAAATGATCATGGGAAAAAGTACTCCTTTATACCAAAATCTATATGAACAAGGTTTGATTAATGATACTTTTGAAGTTGATTTTAATGCAGAGGTAAACTATGGGTTTACTATTTTTGGAGGAGAATCCTTTAACCCTGAAAAGGTTCAACAGGAAATGATTAATGAAATTAACAGATTACAGCGTGATGGGTTGGATGAGAAGGTCTTTGAGAGGATTAAAAAAGTAATTTTTGGAAGGTTCCTGAGACAATTTAATAGTGTAGAAAAACTGGCAAATACTTTCGTAGCCAATTTATTTAGAAATATTAATCTTTTCGATTATATTCAAACCTATGAGTCAATAACTTTTAATGATGTTAAAGAACGCTTTACAAATCACTTTAAAATTGATAATATGGCATTGTCTGTTATAAAACCATATGAATCGAATTGAAAATTGAGAATTAAGAAATTTTTAAAATAAAACGGGCATGGAACCGGAAATGTGCTACATGTAAAGTTCCTGACAGATTGTGCCCATAATTATGCATTCTCAATTCAACAATAATTGGGGGGATTATAATGCAACCGATAAGATTTCCAGGACTGGGGCTGGAATTTTTTATAGACCGTACAGCTTTTACCATCTTTGGATTACCCATATACTGGTATGGTATTATTATTTCAACCGGCTTCTTATTAGGTCTTATGATTGCTATATTTGAAGCTAAAAGGACGGGATTGGACCCTGAGATTATTATGGATGTTGCTCTTTATGGTACGCCTGCAGCGATAGTGGGGGCAAGATTGTATTATGTAATTTTTTATGGCAATTTAAGTGAAATATTTTTGATAAGACAGGGTGGGTTAGCAATATATGGGGCCATTATAGCTGCCCTCATTTCTACCATCATATATTGCAAAATAAAAAGAATAAATGTCTGGAAAGTATTTGACATAGGGACTTTAGGACTTATAATTGCACAAGCTATAGGAAGATGGGGTAATTTTGTAAATCAGGAAGCCTACGGTGGCCCTACATCACTACCTTGGAGAATGGAGATATATGATGCGGAGGCTCAGGCTAGAATAGCGGTACATCCGACTTTTCTATATGAATCGTTATGGAACCTGCTGGGTTTCGTGTTTCTTATGTGGTATCGGAAGAGAAAAAAATTTGAAGGCGAGATGTTTTTATTGTATGCCTTCTGGTACGGATTGGGTAGATTCTGGATTGAAGGGTTAAGAACAGATAGCTTATACTGGGGAAGTTTTCGGGTATCGCAGGTTGTTGCTGCAGTATCTGTAATACTAAGTATAGGCCTTATGATTTCATTTAGAAAAAAGACTAGCAACATCTAGGCGTAATAATTTATATTATGTCGATATAAAGCGAAAATATTGGTAATAAAATGTAAAAAAGCTGTAAAAACGTTGTAAAAAATAAGAAATATAATATATATTGACATATTTTGTATATTGTTGTAAAATAAAAAAACAATATATTTTTGAGGTGATTCTATGCTGAATGATCGAATTGTAGCGTTTGGATACGATGTTAGTAAGAAATGCCGACTTTGAACAGATCTATGCCATCAGTATAGAATTGGACAAGCTTATTGTTGAGTATTATAATCAGATACGGACAAAGAAAAAACAACCTAATGCAAAACTGTTAAATAAGAGATAGGACGATATCTGGTGCTAAAGAACTAGTAAAAGATAGGACTAATGACCAGTCCTATCTTTTATTTTTTTCTCAAAAAGTTGTTGATTCAATTGGAAAAATATTATAAAATTACAACTAGAGTGGTGGAAAGTGGTGAAAAGTGGTGCGAAGTTACATGGGTGGGGTGGAATTCAGTGTTCATTGGTGAATATCTGCATAGTATAGATACAAAGGGAAGAATTATCATCCCATCTAAATTCCGTGAAGATTTAGGTGAAAAATTCATTGTTACAAAAGGTTTAGATAATTGTCTATTTGTATATTCGCTTGAAGAATGGGTAAACCTAGAAACAAAATTAAAAACTTTACCACTCACCAGTAAAGATGCAAGAGCTTTTATTAGGTTTTTTTTCTCCGGGGCCACTGAATGTGAAGTAGACAAGCAGGGCAGAATCCTTATTCCTGCTAACTTACGGGAACATGCCGGCTTGGAAAAGGACGTAGTTGTAATAGGGGTTTCTACCAGAGTAGAAATCTGGGATAAAGAACGATGGGATCAGTACAACAGCGATGACAATATAAGTCCGGATGAAATTGCAGAGAAGATGGCATTTTTAGGAATATAATTGAGATAGAGATATAGATACAGATAAAGAAACAGATAAGGAATTAAGAAGGTGAAAAGATGGACTTTCATCATGTGTCGGTGATGCTTGAAGAGAGTATTGATGCTCTAAATATAAAACCGGAAGGAATATATGTTGATGCAACATTAGGTGGTGGAGGCCATTCCTATAGAATTTGTGAAAAATTAGGGAGTAATGGTAAGCTTATAGGCATTGATCAAGATGTTAATGCTATTGCTGCATCTACAGAAAGGTTAAAAGATTATAAAGAAAAAATTATACTAGTAAATGATAACTTTAAAAATATAAAAGAAATATTACAGAGATTAAATATTTTATCAGTTGATGGAGTAGTTGCAGATTTGGGTGTTTCATCTCACCAGCTGGATGAGGGAGAAAGAGGATTTAGTTACCAACAAGACGCAGCTTTAGATATGAGAATGGATAGGAAGAACCCTTTGAGTGCCTATAATATCATAAATGAATATTCGGAGGAAGAATTAACGAATATTATTTTTAGTTACGGCGAGGAGAAATGGGCAAGAAGAATAGCAAAGTTTATTGTGCAGCGACGGGAAACGGCGCCAATCTCTACAACGGGAGAATTGGTGGATGTTATCAAGAAGGCGATTCCGGCAGCAGCAAGAAGGGATGGCCCGCACCCGGCCAAAAGAACTTTTCAAGCTATTAGAATTGCAGTAAATAATGAATTGGGGATTCTTGAGTCCGCTATTATGGATTTTGCAGATGTTCTGAAACCGGGCGGGAGGATGGCCATCATAACTTTTCATTCGCTTGAAGACCGAATCGTAAAGCAGACTTTTAGCAGGTTAAGCAGTAAATGTGAATGCCCACCCCAGTTTCCGGTTTGTGTATGTGGAAAAAAACCAGTAACTAAAATTGTAGTAAAGAAACCAATAGTTCCATCAGAGCAAGAGTTAACAGTTAATCCGAGAGCCAGAAGTGCGAAGCTTAGAGTAGTGGAGAAGTTGTAGGAGAATTTTAATTGTAAAAGTCAGTATAGATTGTGAGGTTGATAATCTTGTTAGCAGCGCAAAAAAGTAGTAATGCCTATAAATACCAGGAACAGGAACAGTATATTTCCAGCCGCCAACCAAAATCAAATGAAAATAAGACGGTAAAACTTAAGCCTGAAGCAAGAGGTATCGAAAAACTCAAGACTATTCTGGGCGTGTTAATATGTTTTGGCGTTGCATTTTGTATCATATTTCGATATGCAGCTATTACCGAGGCAAGTAATAAGATTGATAATTATAAAAAACAGTTAAGTCAAATAAAAAGAGTGAACGAACAATTGCAGGTGGAATTGGACCGCTCTATTGATTTGAAAAAAGTTGAAGAAATTGCCAGGACAAAGCTTGGAATGAAACGGCCTGAAAAGTATCAAAATGTTTATGTTAAATTAAAAAGGAACGATTATGCAGAAGTAGTGGATAGGCAGCTTGAGGATAACAACCAGCAAGGTGGTTTTGCTATTATCAATAGGATAATAAACAATGTTTTGGAATATTTATATTAAATTTGTATTATATATTTATAGGAGATTGAGATTAAGATTGAGATAGTTCAAACTCAATCTTAACCTCAATCTCAATCTTTAATATGAAAATAGTGGGGAGTGGACAGCGGGGAGTCATCGACAGCAATTTTTTTGTGAGGGGTGGTTTTGTTTTGGCTGCGCCAAATCTGACAATAAAAAAAAGAATACTATTTTTACTTGTTTTTTTTACCTTATCGTCGCTGGGGTTAATCATTAGAACTGGATGGTGGCAGATACATGAAGGAGAGAGACTGCAAAAAGAAGCTATAGAACAGCAAACCAGAGATAGAATTATAAACTCTAAGAGAGGTACCATTTTTGACCGCAATGGCAAGCCTCTTGCAGTTAGTGCCTCGGTGGAAACGGTAAGTGTCATACCAAATGAGATAAAAAAAGCCGGTAATGCAGAAGAAGTTGCCACAAAGCTTTCGCAAATCCTGGAAATGAATTATGAAGATGTGTATAAAAAGATTACTAAGAATAGTGCATATGAGATTATAAAAAGAAAAATTGAGAAAAACGAAGCTGATGAAATTAGAAAATGTAATTTCAAAGGTATTCACCTGGACGGAGATTCAAAGAGATATTATCCATATGGCAATTTTGCTTCCCATGTAATAGGAGCTACCGGTGTTGACAATCAAGGGTTATTTGGAATAGAAGCTAAATATGATAAATATCTAAAAGGCTTACCAGGAAGAATCGTTTCAGCGAAGGACGCTGTTGGGACGGATATGCCGTACAAATATGAAAGATATGTAAATCCAGAAGATGGTGCCAATGTAGTTTTAACAATCGATGAAGTAATCCAGCATTTTGCCGAAAAACATTTGGAAACGGCAGTAATAGATAATAAAGTGGAAAAAGGTGGGGCAGCCATTGTAATGGACCCGAGAACCGGGGATATACTTGCCATGGCAGTTAAACCTGACTTCGATTTGAATAACCCGTTTAAAATACAGAATGAAGAAGTACAGAAGGAATTGGAAAAATTAACGGGAAAAGAGTTTAATGAGCGTTACAAGATTGAACTGGAGAAAATGTGGAGAAATAAAGCTGTTGTTGACAGCTATGAACCGGGGTCTACCTTTAAAATCATCACATCGGCTGCCGGATTGGAAGAAAATGTTGTAAAGCCTACCGATATGTTCAATGATATAGGTTATGTTACAGTTGCAGGGAAGAATATTAAATGTTGGAGATCCGGCAGGCCTCATGGAGTACAGACTTTTGTACAAGGGGTCCAGAACTCCTGTAACCCTGTATTTATTGAAGTTGGATTCAGACTGGGGGCACAGACTTTTTACCGTTATGTCAAGGCTTTCGGTTTTCTAGAGAGGACAGGAATAGATTTTGATGGAGAAACAGCCGGAATATTCCATAAGCCTACAGCTTTTAATGAATTGGAATTAGCTACAGCATCCTTTGGACAGGGATTTCAGGTAACTCCGCTGCAAATGGTTAGTGCCATATCTGCGGTTGCAAATGATGGAATACTGCTAAAACCCAGATTAGTAAAACAGCTTACTGATAAAGACGGAAATGTAATTAAGACTTTCGAACCGGAAGTTGTCCGGCAGGTTATATCAAAAGAAACTTCTGCAACCCTTAGGGGAATTTTAGAGACTGTTGTTTCAGAAGGTACAGGAAAAAATGCATATATAAAAGGTTATAGAGTGGCGGGTAAGACTGGAACATCTGAAAAACTTCCCAGAGGCAGCAGTAATTATATTGCTTCATTCATTGGCTTTGCTCCCGCTGATGATCCGAAGGTTGTCGTGCTTGTAATATTGGATGAACCTAAAGGAGAAGCTTATTATGGTGGTGTGATTGCAGCCCCGGTTGTAGGCAGAATCCTTGATGATACTTTAAGATATTTGGAAGTAGAACCTAAGTTTACTGAACAAGAGCTGGCAACAATGGATGTGTATGTTCCGGAATTAAGAAATAAGGATGTGAAAGAAGCGCAGAAAGCTTTAAAAGAGGTTAATTTGACATATAAAATCCAGGGGACTGGCAATACTATTACTGACCAAACTCCAAAACCTGGAGCAAAACTTCAGGAAAAATCGGTAGTTATATTATATACGGAGGGGGCCGAACAGATTTCTAATGTTGTAGTTCCGGACGTCCTAAAGAAGTCGGTATTGGATGCCAACAAGATATTAACTGATGCGGGATTGAATATTAAAATAACTGGTTCTGGTACTGCTATCAAGCAACAACCGGCGGCAGGTACTACGGTTGCCCCGGGTACGGTAGTGGAAGTGGAATTCAGGTTTACGGATGTTGATTAATAAGTTATCAATTCATATACCGGGGAGGGTTATTTATGTTATTAAAAGATTTGACCAGCATAATTGAGCACGAATATGTAAATGGAGATCAAAGTGCTGAAATAAGCGGTATTGCTTATGATTCAAGAAGAGTAAAACCCGGGGATCTGTTTGTATGTATAAAAGGTTTTAAAGTTGATGGGCACGAATTTATTTCCCAGGCAATCGGGCAAGGAGCAGCAGCTGTTATTGTAGAAAAGGAAGTGGAGGATGCGAAGGTTCCATTGATAAAAGTTAAAAATTCCCGTAGAGCTTTGGCACTGATTTCAGCTGCTTTTTTCAGCAACCCTTCATCAAAATTTAAATTGATAGGGGTTACGGGGACTAACGGAAAGACCACTACAACATATTTAATAAAAACCATATTAGAGCAAGGCGGAAGTAAAGTTGGTCTTATAGGAACCAATCAAAATATGATTGGTGATAAAGTTCTACCGGCAGAAAGAACAACTCCGGAGTCGCTAGAATTGCAACAGCTTTTTTCAGATATGGTGAAAGAAAAGATAGATTACGTAGTAATGGAGGTATCTTCCCACTCTTTGGAACTCAATAGAGTTGACGGATGTAATTTTGAAATAGGGATTTTTACCAATATTACTCAGGACCATTTGGATTTCCATGTTACGATGGAAAATTATTTAAAGGCAAAGACAACCTTATTTAAACGCTGTAAGAAAGGTATCATTAATGTTGATGATAGTAGTAGTGAATATATATTGAATAATGGAACTTGTGAGATGATTACCTTTGGAATAGATAAGGAAGCCGATATTCACGCTAAGGATATTGAAATTTCAGAAAAAGGAGTAAAATTTGATGTTGATACTCCTTATGGTAGTAAGTTTATTGAATTAGGCATACCGGGAAGGTTTTCGGTATACAATGCATTGGGAAGTATCGGAGCATGTTTGGCTTTGGGAATAAGTCTGGAACAAATACAGCAGGGATTAAAGCAGGCTAAAGGTGTTCCAGGAAGAGCACAAATTGTTGAAACAGGTAAAGATTTTACAGTATTGATTGATTATGCCCATACACCTGATGGCCTTGAAAATATTCTTAATACTGTAAACGGGTTTGCAAAGGGCAGGGTAGTTACTTTATTCGGCTGTGGTGGAGACCGGGATAAGACAAAACGGCCGATAATGGGTGAAATAGCCGGAAAACTATCTGATTTCTGTATTATAACTTCCGATAATCCCAGGACCGAAGACCCGCTCCAAATTTTGAACCACATAGAAGAGGGTATCAAAAAGACCGATTGTTCCTATGTAGTAATCGAAAATAGGTTTGAAGCCATTAAATATGCTCTGGAAAATGCAAAGAAAGACGATGTTATTGTTTTAGCAGGAAAAGGACATGAAACATACCAGATTCTCAAAGATAGAGTAATACATTTTGATGAAAAAGAGATTGTGGAAAGTATATTAAGAGAAGCAGGGAATGGAGAGTAGATAATAGTGGAACCGATGAAGATCAACGAAATTGTCCAAGCAACTGGAGGGCAATTGGTTAATGGTAATGGTGAGGTTGAACTCGTAGACATTAGTACGGATAGCAGAAATATCAAGGAAGGCATGTTTTTTATTCCCTTGAAAGGCGAGAAGTTTGATGGACATGACTTTATTCCTAAGTCATTTGAAGCTGGTGCTGTGGGATGTATCGTGGAAAAGGATATAAATATTGAATTTCATGATAAATGTGTTATAAAGGTTGGGAATTCGTTAAAAGCTTTACAGGATATAGCGAGGTATTACCGTCAAAAATTTTCAATACCTTTTGTTGCAGTAACGGGTAGTGTAGGTAAAACAACTACCAAAGATATGATTGCTTGCGTTCTGGACCAAAAGTATAAGGTGTTGAAGACACTGGGAAATTTCAATAATGAAATAGGTCTTCCGCTAACTGTATTCAGGTTAAACAGAACTCATCATATTGGAGTAACAGAAATGGGAATGAGTGGTTTTGGCGAGATAAGCAGACTTGTCTCTATCGTTAAACCTGAGACAGCAGTTATTACAAATATAGGGTTATCTCACATAGAAAAACTAGGTTCCCAAGAAAATATCTTGAAAGCCAAGATGGAAGTATTTGAAGAATTTGATAAGGATAGCCTGGCAATATTAAACGGAGATGACCGATTACTCTTCAATTTAAAAGGAAACTTACCATTTAGGATAATATATTACGGTATATATAATGACAAATGTGAGCTGAAGGCACAGGATATCTCATATCATGGTGAGGAAGGCAGTTCTTTCAGTATTATTGTGGATGGAGCTACATATACAGTTAGAGTACCTGTAATGGGAGAACATAATATATATAATGCGTTAGCATCCATTGCAGCAGGGATGGAATATGGCATTAGTATGAACAATATTATAAAAGGAATTGCACTTTTCAAACCTGAAAAAATGAGAATGGATATTTTTGAATCCAAAGGTATTAAAGTTATTAATGATTGCTATAATGCAAGTCCTGCTTCCATGGCAGCAGCCCTTAAGGTTTTAAAGCAAATTCACAATGAGGGCCGTAAAATTGCTATTTTGGGCGATATGCTGGAAATGGGAGAATGGGCTTTTGACGCACATAAAAAAGTTGGCAGCGATGTAGTTAAAAATAATATTGATTATTTGATGACAGTGGGATATAATGGAAAAAACATTGCTTTAGGAGCTTTGCAGGCAGGGATGGCAGAAGAAAATATTTTTAGTTTTGACAATAATGATGAAGTAATAAAATTTATCGATCATTTTATAAAATGTGGTGATGCAGTGCTTATTAAAGCCTCCAGAGGGATGAAAATGGAGGGTATTGCGGAACATATACGAGAGGTGAGGTAAGTGATAAACATTATCGCTTCAGTTTTAATTTCTTTTTTCGTCTGTTTAATATTAGGGCCTTTTTTAATACCTATACTAAGGAGGCTTAAGTTTGGCCAGAGCATACTGGAAATAGGACCACGATGGCACGCCAAAAAATCGGGCACTCCTACAATGGGAGGAATCATTTTCATTATAGGAATTGCCATAGCTACTCTTTTTTTAGCAAGAGATGATAAAGTGACTATTTTACTTTTAACCGCAATTGCGTTTGGAATCATAGGTTTTATAGATGATTTTATAAAAGTAGTTCTTAAACGAAATCTTGGTCTTACTGCCAGTCAAAAATTTACAGCCCAAACCCTTGTAGCTGTTGCTTTCAGTGTATTCTTGTTTAATGCCGGGTTTGTAAATACTGAATTATATATACCATTTTTTTCTGGAGTCATAAATTTGGAATGGTGGTTATATATTCCCTTCACTGTTTTTGTCCTATTAGGTACAGTAAACAGTGTTAATCTTACAGATGGCTTGGATGGATTAGCAGCAGGAATAACGGTAGTTGTCTCGATTTTTTTTACAGTGGCAGCCTTTGCATTCAAGGACTATAATACTGCGGCTTTTGCCGCGGCAATAACCGGGGGATGCATGGGGTTTTTGTTGTTTAATGCCCATCCTGCAAAAGTGTTTATGGGGGATACAGGTTCTCTTTTCCTGGGAGGGGCAATATCCGTTATAGCGATTGTATTAAAATTACACTTTTTGCTTATTATCGTAGGAGGAATCTATTTAATAGAGACATTATCCGTTATACTTCAAGTTATATCTTTTAAACTTACCGGGAAGAGGATATTTAAAATGAGCCCTCTTCACCATCACTTTGAATTGGCAGGGTGGAAAGAAACTCGTGTTGTAACGGTGTTTGTAATTGTAACTATAATTCTTAGTTTTATTGGACTTTTAGGCATTCATAATATTTTACAATTTATAGAATAGTATGAAAATATAAATTATTTAAGGAGGTACATTTGGTGAAAGGTAGAGGTTCTTTTGATTTTGGATTTTTTATAACTGTCATGATATTGCTTTCTTTTGGATTAATTATGGTTTTTAGTGCCAGCTCAGCTTCTGCCTTTTACGATTATAACGATAGTTATTATGTTATTAAAAGACAATTGATGTGGGCTGTATTGGGATTGTTTGCCATGTTTTTTATGGCAGGATTTGATTACAAAAGACTCAATAGATTGTCAGTTCCTATTTTAGTAGTTAGTATTATTCTTTTAATAGCTGTGTTAATTGTCGGTACAGAAGTAAACGGAGCGCAAAGATGGTTAGGTTTTGGAGGTTTGACCATTCAGCCCTCGGAAGTAGCTAAGTTAGCAGTTATCATATTTTTTTCCAGTAGCCTGGCAAAGAAAAAAGATAAAATTAAAAAATTTTTTACAGGTCTTATGCCATATTTAATGATTTTAGGCGTGGTTGCAGCCCTTGTAATTCTGGAGCCGCATTTAAGCGGTACGGTAGTAATAGCATTGGTAAGTGTAATACTATTGTTTGCTGCCGGGGCCAGGATTTTTCATTTTGTTATTCTATCCCTTCCTGCCATAGCAGGACTTGTAATTGCAGTTATTGTTGAGCCTTATCGAATGAGAAGAATAGTATCATTTCTAAATCCATGGGAATATAAGATGAATGAAGGCTGGCAGATTATTCAGTCATTGTATGCGATAGGTTCGGGAGGCCTTTTTGGTTTAGGACTTGGAAGAAGTAGACAAAAATTTTTATATATTCCTGAGGCTCAAAATGACTTTATATTTTCTATATTATGTGAAGAGCTGGGTTTTGTAGGTGCTGCTACAGTTTTAGTTCTGTTTTTGATTTTGATATGGAGAGGTATAAAAATAGCTCTAAATGCTCCGGATACCTTTGGAAGCCTTTTGGCAACAGGAATTATTTCACTTATTGCGGTACAAGTATTAATTAATATTGCGGTTGTTACTTCATCTATGCCGGTAACAGGAATGCCTTTACCTTTCTTTAGTGCCGGTGGATCGTCGCTTTTGTTTATTATGGCAGGGATGGGGATTGTTCTTAATATATCACGATATTCAAATAATAGGGGATGATGTGCTTGAAAATATTGTTTGCCGGAGGAGGTACTGCAGGACATATCAATCCTGCAATTGCTGTTGCCAATTACATCCGAGCAAAAAAACCTGACTGGGATATTCTTTTTATAGGTACTAAGGAAGGATTGGAAACAAAACTTGTTCCAAAAGAAGGATTGAAAATAAAGTACATCAACATAAAAGGATTTAAGCGCAAATTATCTATTGATAATTTGGTTACGGTCAGAGACTTATTTATAGGAATGTTACAGGCAAGAAAAATTATTGCTGAATATAAACCGGATATTGTGATTGGTACCGGTGGATATGTAAGTGGACCGGTTGTATTAAATGCTTCCATGATGAAAATACCTACTATCATACACGAACAAAACGCGATTCCGGGTGTAACTATTAAAATACTATCACGTTTTGCAGATGTAATCGCTATGGGTTTTGAAGAAAGTAAGAACCACTTCAAAACAGTTAATAAGTTAGTACATACAGGGAACCCAATAAGACAAGAGTTAATAAATATAGACAAAGAGACCGCAAAAAGACGTTTGGGATTGGATAATAAGCCTGTTATTCTTGCTGTAGGTGGAAGTTTAGGTGCACAAAAAATTAATGAGTCAATAGTAGAGTATATAAAATCAATCTATAGGAAAAATAAGGTTTATTTAATGTTTGGAACCGGTGAAAAACAATATCAAGATGTATTAGATACATTAAAAAGTCAAGGTATAGATTTGGAAATTGATAAAAATATCAGGGTATTTCCCTATATAAATGATATGAATATATATGCAGCTTCTGATTTGGTAATATGCAGATGTGGTGCAATGACTTTGAGTGAAGTGACGGCAATGGGAAAACCTGCTATTTTGATTCCGTCACCAAACGTGACTCATAATCATCAGGAATATAATGCCCGAGCTCTTGAAAAACAGGGTGCGGCAATCGTTTTTACTGAAAAGGAACTGGATAGTAAAAAGCTTAATAACCAAATTGAGAATTTATTAAAAGATCAAAAATTATTGCAGCAAATGGCAAACAATTCTTTTAATATGGGTATTACAAATGCAGCAGAAAAGATATATAATATTGTCATAGAGTTGTTAAAGGAAAGTGGAAAGTAATACTAGTAACACCTTAACGCGAGTTTGCATAGTATATATTGCAGTACAATTATTCTAAGCCAGCAGACTCGTGGAGGTGTAAGGTATGAGCAGAATTGTCATTGCTGGTGGTAATATACTAGAAGGTGAAGTAAATGTAAATGGTGCAAAAAATGCAGTGCTTCCTATATTAGCTGCAACTATATTAAATGGTGGTATAAATGTTATACACAATTGTCCTGAGTTAAAAGATGTATCGGCTTCTTTACAGATACTCGAGTTTCTGGGATGTGAAGTAAAAAGGCAGGGAAAAACTATTATTGTTGATTCATCAAACATAAAAGATTATCGTGTTCCTGAGCAACTAATGAGAGAGATGCGCTCGTCAGTGATTTTTTTAGGGTCAATTATTTCAAAATGCCGTAAAGCTGTTTTAAGTTATCCCGGGGGCTGCGAAATTGGACCCAGACCTATAGATCTACACCTGAAGGCATTAAGACAATTGGGAATTAAAATCAATGAGGCACATGGTTACATATATTGTGATGCTGCCAGAATTGATGCCAATGACATAAATTTGAACTTCCCAAGTGTAGGTGCCACTGAAAATATCATATTGGCAGCTGTTATGGCGAATGGCACTACCATCATAAGAAATGTTGCAAAAGAACCTGAAATAGTTGATTTACAGGACTATCTTAATGCGATGGGAGCAAAAATTTCTGGTGCTGGTACAAGTGTAATAAAAATCGAAGGTGTGGAAAAGCTCCATGATGTAGAACATACGGTGATACCTGACAGAATAGAAGGATCTACATACTTAGCTGCTGCAGCCATTACAGGTGGAACTGTTAAAATAACTAATGTTAATCCGGAACATCTTCAAGCTGTATTGGCGGCCCTTAGAGAATGTGGATGTAAAATATACGTGGAGAAAAACACTATAACTCTTTCTAGAACCTCAACACTGCAACCTGTAGATGTAATACGGACACTTCCTTATCCCGGTTTTCCTACGGATATGCAGGCACCAATGATGTCAGTGTTAACACTTGCAAGGGGGACCAGTATTATTAGTGAAACGATTTTTGAAAATAGGTTTAAGCATGTGGAAGAGCTGATGAGGATGGGTGCTGATATAATGGTTGATGGCAGGGTGGCGGTTATAAGAGGAGTTGAAAAACTTACAGGTGCTAACGTCAATGCAATGGACCTTAGAGGGGGGGCAGCTCTGGTAATTGCAGGGCTGGCTGCAGAAGGAAGTACAGTAATAGAAGGAGTTCATCACATTGACAGAGGATATGAAAAGATTGAAGATAAATTGAGATTATTAGGTGCAGATATAAAAAGGGTGGATTAGGATAATGGTACTTATGCGCAACAGTAGTGGTAATTTTATTACCACTACTGAAATGAACAAAAGGGTCAGATATAAAAAGAGGACAAGCCGCAAGTTCTTTGGATTGTTATTATTATTAATAGGAGTCTTATTAATTTCTTTATTTTTACCTGTTTTTAATATTGCGGCTATAGACGTCAAAGGAAATGATAGGGTTTCTGCACAGGATATAATTGATGCATCTGGAATTGAAAAAGGAATAAACATATTCAGAGCTGATTTAGTTAAAGCTAAGACTAACATAAGAAAAATTCCATATATCGATTCAGTCAAAATAAGCAGGTTTTTTCCAAATTCAATAACCATCACCGTGGTAGAACGAAAACCTGTAGGCTATATCCCATTTATGGGTTCATATATATTTATAGATCAAAAAGGAAATGTTCTAGAGGTTGTTCCAGAGGTAAAGGATAAAATTCTACCTGTGATTGTGGGCTTGAAATTTAACGAATTCAAGCTGGGAGAAGTCATCAAGGTAGATGAAGAAAAAAAGCTCGAAATTATTGTTGACTGTGTCAGGGAGATCATAAATAATAAGCTGTTAGATCAGATCTCACACATTGATGTACATGATGTTGACAATATACAGTTAAATGTAAGGAAACAAATCATTGTTACCCTGGGAGATAGTCAAAAAATAGGTTATAAAATGAGCTTTTTAAAAGAGATATTAAATGAACTAAAAAATGGAGAAAAAGGATATATTGATTTACGTAATGTAGACAGGGTTACTTTTAGGCCTAGTGAATATGTGGAGGTAATGCAATGAAAAACATAAGGGCTCAAATCGCTATAGCATTTATTTGTATTATATTGGGATTTATGATCTCAATTCAATTTAAAAGTGTAAAAAGAAATTTTTCTCTTGTAAGCAAGCAGTTCCAAAGAGCTGATGAACTACAGCTGGAGTTAAAGAAAGAACAAGAAAAGAATGAGAATCTGTATAAGCAATTATTGCAATATGAAAAAGATTTAAATGCATATCAAAAAGAGGCAGCTCAAAGGAGCGACTATGCCAATGCATTATTGGACCAGCTAAAAAGAGCTGAAATACTTGCCGGTTTGACCGATGTAGAGGGACCAGGTGTTATTATAACACTGAACGATAGCAAATTAAAGAATGATAGTTCCAACCAGGTGGATGAAAATTACTTTATTATCCATGATGAGGATATTTTGATGGTGATAAATGAATTGGCTGATGCTGGAGCGGAAGCAATTTCACTCAATGACGAGCGTTTAATCGCTACCAGTGAAATAAGGTGTGCAGGAGCCACAGTAAGTGTAAATAACAACAGACATTCAACACCTTTTATCATTAAAGCAATCGGTGATCCTGATACTTTGGAAGCGGCATTAAATTTACGAGGTGGAGTAAGAGACATCTTAGGACAATGGGGCATTGAATTTAATGTAAAAAAATCTAATAAAATTTTAGTGCCAAGATATAATGGAGTTATTAATTTTAAGTATGCAGTACCGGTAAAGAAGGAGGGGAAGTAGCGTGATATTGATTATTGGATTAGTCATTGGACTGGTTATTGGGTTTTTAACTCCAATTCATATTCCCTCTCAGTATTCCTCTTATGTTGCTATTGCAATCCTGGCAGCTCTTGATTCTGTTTTTGGAGGAATAACAGCCAGTTCTCAAAAAAACTTTGATATAAAAATTTTTATATCGGGTTTCTTTGGGAATGCATTATTGGCTGCTTTACTGACTTATATCGGTAAGAAGCTGGACGTAGATATTTACCTTGCTGCTGTTGTGGTTTTTGGCACCAGACTTTTTCAGAATTTTGCAATTATTAGAAGATTTTTATTGAATAAATATTTAAAAAACGATAATATATAATATGGGCAGACAGTAATTATTATGCATTAATAGGTTAAATAAAATATTAAATATAATGGTTACAAATGAAGTTAAAGGGGGCCGTTGTTGGTGTTAGAGTTTGATACAGAGATGGATAATTTTGCGCAGATAAAAGTTATAGGTGTTGGCGGAGGAGGAAATAATGCTGTAAATAGAATGATTGTAGCTGGATTAAAAGGCATCGAATTTATTTCGGTAAATACCGACAAACAAGCACTTCTTTTATCAAAAGCCTCCCAGAAAATACAAATAGGGGACAAGCTTACCAGGGGATTAGGTGCCGGTGCAAATCCTGAAGTAGGACACAAGGCTGCAGAGGAAAGCAAAGAAGAAATTGCTCAAGCATTAAAAGGAGCTGATATGGTTTTTGTTACTGCAGGTATGGGAGGAGGGACCGGTACAGGGGCTGCTCCTATTGTTGCTTCTATCGCGAAAGAAATGGGAATCCTTACTGTTGGTGTTGTAACTAAGCCTTTCACCTTTGAGGGAAGACAAAGAATGGTAAATGCAGAAAAGGGGATTGCAGAGCTAAAAGAATGCGTTGACACGTTGGTAACTATTCCGAATGATAGATTGCTTCAAATCTCAGAAAAGAAGATTTCTTTTATGGAAGCCTTTAGAATGGCAGATGACATTTTGAGACAGGGTGTACAAGGTATTTCTGACCTTATTGCTGTACCTGGATTGGTAAACCTGGATTTTGCTGATGTTAAAACGATTATGAAGGATACGGGTT
The DNA here is from genome assembly GCF_002252565.1 of Petroclostridium xylanilyticum. Lineage (NCBI taxonomy): Bacteria > Bacillati > Bacillota > Clostridia > Eubacteriales > Oscillospiraceae > Petroclostridium > Petroclostridium xylanilyticum. The sequence continues at coordinate 436,932 of NZ_NPML01000007.1, read as the reverse complement.
TTGCACATATGGGAATAGGAAGAGCAGCCGGGGACAATAAGGCCGAAGAAGCTGCGAGACAGGCAATTCACAGCCCATTGCTGGAAACCTCTATTGAAGGCGCAAGAAGGGTACTTCTTAATATTACCGGCGGAAGTGACCTTGGGTTATTTGAAGTTAACGCTGCTGCAGAATTGGTTCAAAAATCTGCAGACCCTGATGCAAATATCATTTTTGGTGCAGTGATTGATGAGAATCTTAAAGATGAGATAGTTATTACGGTGATTGCAACCGGGTTTGATAAAGGACCTCATAGCAAGAAAGTAAATCCGGTGCTGGAAAAGGTTAATGAAAAGAGTATTCCCAAACAGCAACAGGTAGATGATGATTTAGATATTCCTACTTTTTTACGTAGAAATAGAATAAAATAAGCTATCAAAAAATAACGACACGAAGATTCGTGTCGTTATTTTTTTGTATTCTACAACAGGCTTTGACAAATTTTTAAGCATAAATTGTATATAATAATCATAAATATATTCGATTTTGAATATTAGTAGAATAGAGTAATATTGTAATCAATATGGGGGCATAGAATTGTGAAGCCGGTTGTATATGTAGATATTTTATTTATAGTAAATTTATTAATAAATTACATGTTGCTGTGGACTACAGGGAAAATTTCCAAGAAACAAATGTCCGTTATAAGGCTTCTCATAGGTTCCTTAATAGGTGCAATTTATGCTGTTATCATGTTTTTTCCAGCTTTCAAGATTTACTACACTGTTATCGCAAAAATTATCTTCTCGATGGCTTTAATAGCTATTACCTTTAATATCGAAAAGGTAAAAGACTTTTTCAGAGTTTTAGCAATATTTTATGTAGTATCCTTTACTTTTGGTGGCACTGCACTGGGATTGTTTTATTTTACCAATGTAGGTGCCTTTATAGGAGCTATTTTAAGTAACGGTGTAATTTATTTTACATTGCCATGGAAGGTTCTGGTTATTTCCAGTTTTATTGCATATATCATTATCAGAATAACCTGGCAAGTCTTTTATAAAAAGATTAGTAAAGAAAATATGTTTATACCGCTTTTAATAATGTTTGATAATAAGAGTATATGCGTCAATGCATTAATAGATACGGGCAACTCATTGTACGACCCTATATCTAATTTCCCGGTAGTAGTTGTAGAATTTCAGGCAATAAAAGATTTATTACCTGAAGATATTCAAAAAATATTTAATGAATGCAGTGAAAATGATTTGAGTCTCATATCCAAAATAATGTCTAATTCAGTTTGGATTTCAAGATTCAGGCTTATACCGTTTTCTTCGCTGGGGAAGGAGAATGGTATGTTAATTGGATTTAAACCGGATGAAATTGAAATCATCGAGGGTGAGCATAAAAAGGACATAAAAGATATCATTGTTGGTATTTACAATAAGAGACTTTCAAAAGATGAAACATACAAAGCCTTATTAAATCCAGAAATAATTGGGTAGGTATGAATTATAAAAAAGGAGAGGATATCATTGAAATTATTATTAAGCATAAGGTTATATCTGAAGATAAAGTATATATGGATATTACAGAAATTAAAGCTGTACACGCCGCCGGAAATACACTATATTGGAGGCAGTGAAGCTTTACCGCCGCCATTAACTGCCGAAGAAGAAAACTATCTTATCTCAAAACTGGAACAAAGGGATTTTGCTGTTAAAACCATTTTGATAGAAAGAAACTTGCGTCTGGTTGTATATATAGCCAGAAAATTCGAAAATACCGGTGTAGGAGTTGAAGACCTTATATCTATAGGTACTATAGGTTTGATTAAAGCAATTAATACGTTCAATCCAGATAAAAACATAAAACTGGCTACGTATGCTTCGAGATGCATAGAAAATGAAATACTAATGTTTTTAAGAAAGAATAATACAGTGAAAACTGAAATTTCAATTGATGAGCCATTAAATATCGATTGGGATGGAAATGAACTCTTGTTATCAGATATATTGGGAACAGATAATGACTTAATCTACAGGAGTATTGAAGATGAAGTAGACAAAGAGCTATTGGATATTGCAATGAAAAAGCTTTCATCAAGGGAAAAAAAGATTATGGAACTGAGATTTGGCTTGCAAAGCGGGGTAGAAAAAACTCAAAAAGAAGTAGCCGATATGTTAGGAATATCCCAGTCTTATATATCCAGACTGGAAAAAAGAATTATTAGCAGGTTAAAAAAAGAAATTAGCAGAATGATATAGTATGAAATTTAATTTAAATTAAAGAATTTTAGAGCAATTATATAATAAATTAATATAATTGAAGTTTATAGGTCTTGGTGGTAACATTACAACAAAATACTGCCGTATAAAAAAAACCTTCATGGTAATAATGATATTGACATCGAATTTAATTGCCTGGAGGTTTTTGTATGTTAATAAACAAAGTAGAAATATGCGGAGTAAATACATCCAAGCTGCCAGTTTTATCAAACGAACAAAAAAAAGCACTATTTGAAAGAATGCATAAAGGAGATATAGCCGCCAGGGAAGAGTTTATTAAAGGAAACCTTAGACTGGTATTGAGTGTTATTCAGAGATTTAATAATAGAGGGGAATATGTAGATGATTTATTTCAAGTGGGGTGCATCGGACTTATTAAAGCAATAGATAATTTTGATGTTTCACAAAATGTAAAATTTTCTACTTATGCAGTTCCTATGATTATTGGTGAAATAAGGAGGTACTTAAGGGATAATAATTCTATAAGGGTCAGCCGTTCACTAAGAGATATAGCCTATAAAGCGCTTCAAGTAAAAGAAAAACTTACTAATAAGAACTCAAAAGAGCCAACTATTACTGAAATTGCAAAGGAATTAAATATTCCTAAAGAAGATGTGGTTTTTGCTCTGGATGCGATCCAAGACCCAATATCCCTATTTGAACCGGTATATCATGATGGTGGAGATGCTATCTATGTCATGGACCAGGTAAGGGATGAAAAGAATCACGATGAAGGTTGGGTAGAAGAAATTGCTTTACGGGAAGCAATGCGGAAATTAAATGATAGGGAGAAACATATTTTAAACTTAAGGTTTTATGAGGGCAGAACTCAAATGGAAGTAGCTGAGGAGATAGGAATTTCTCAAGCACAAGTTTCCAGACTTGAAAAGAGTGCGCTGATGCATATGAAAAAATACATCTAATGAATTGAGAATTTAAAAATCTATAGATAACGCACGAATGATTCTACATCAGTCTATTTTATAGTTCGAAGAAAAAAGACAAAAATAAAATACTCCAGTATTTATTATATTAGCATTATTGAATTAATTAATGCATAGTATATTAGTGTTAATATAGAAATATAATTTTTAATTTTCAATTCTCAATTCTCAATTCAAATGCGGGGTGTTTTTTTTGGTGAGGGCGTCAGATTTCAGACAAAAAGAAGTGATCAATATTGCAGACGGAAAACGATTGGGGTTTGTTTATGATGTTGAAATAGATATGAATAAAGGAGTGATTGAATCCATTATTGTACCGGGTCCTGGTAAATTTCTCGGGCTGTTTGGCCGGGATACTGACTATGTTATCCCATGGAACAGCATAAAAAAAGTCGGCGATGATATTATATTAGTAGATATGAATGAGGGTGTAATGAAGAGGTATATAGAATAGTTCACGGTTAATGGTTCACAGTTCACAGGAATTTGTTCTGGTATATCATAATAATTGCAATTAGAAAGACTGTCTGTTATTTACAGATAGTCTTTTCGCTTTTATAATATTATGTTCGCAATATACTGTGAACAGTGAACTATGAACTGTGAACCAGTTCTCTAGTCTAAAAGTCCTATACGAAATAATCCAGAAAATGTTGACAGGTAATTTATATATGATACAATATATAGTACGGAATTTTGGATAATAACACCAAATGTAGTTCCGATAATAGGTTCAGGAGGGATTAAATGAGGTGTCCTTTTTGTGACTATGAAGAAAGTAAAGTTATAGATTCCAGGCCTACTGATGAAGGTCTTGCTATTAGAAGGAGAAGAGAGTGTTTAAAATGTAGTAAGCGCTTTACGACGTATGAAAAAGTTGAAAATATTCCTCTGATGGTAATAAAGAAAGACAAAAGCCGGGAGCCTTTTAATGCAGATAAATTGATGAACGGTTTACTCAGGGCCTGTGAGAAAAGACCGGTATCACTGCATGATCTGGAAAAAATCGTAAGCGAAATAGAAGGAGCTATTTATAATTCATTGGAGAGAGAGGTCACATCTCATCAAATTGGCGAGATGGTTATGGAGCGGCTGAAGAAATTGGATGAAGTTGCCTATGTCAGATTTGCTTCAGTATATAGACAGTTTAAGGATATTAATACGTTCTTAGAAGAACTTAATAAACTATTAAAAGATACATAAACAGGATATTTGCTTTGAAGTTTAAGTTATACACTCAGAAAGGTGGATCTCAGTGATAGAAAAAATTAAAAAACGCGATGGAAGAATAGTAGATTTCAATGCCGACAAAATTACGAATGCAATTTTCAAAGCTGCCAAGGTTGTGGGTGGAAATAACTATGAGATGGCAGAACAGCTAACCAATAGAGTTATTGAGTATATAGAAAATGAGCTGGCGCTTGAAATCCCTGAAGTAGAGCAAATTCAAGATGCTGTAGAAAAAATTTTAATTGAGACAGGACACGCAGCAACAGCTAAAAAATACATATTATACCGTGCTGAAAGAAACCGTATAAGGGAAAAGAATACCCGGTTAATGCAAATATATAAAGGTATTACCTATGAAGAGTCCAAGGATAATGACACTAAAAGAGAAAATGCGAATATAGACGGTGACACAGCCATGGGGACCATGCTAAAATATGGCTCTGAAGGTGCGAAAATGTTTAATGAGATGTTTATAATTAAGCCGGAGCATGTTCGGGCTCATAAAGAGGGCGATATCCATATACATGATATGGATTTCTTAACATTAACTATGACATGCTGCCAGATCGATATTCGCAAACTTTTTGAAGGTGGTTTTAGCACCGGACATGGACACTTAAGGGAGCCTAATGATGTAGCCAGTTATGCTGCCTTAGCTGCCATAGCTATTCAGTCTAACCAAAATGACCAGCATGGTGGTCAAAGTATACCGCTTTTTGATTTTGGCATTGCACCCGGAGTAGCCAAGACCTATGTAAGGTTATATAAAGCTAATCTTGCTAAATATTTCTATGCAAACTATGAAGATGATAATAGGGATTTTGCAAAAATTGTGGAAGAAGCGGTAAATAAAACGATAAGCCAAACAGGATATAAACCTTCAATCAAAACTGAAGAAAGGTATTACCAGCAAGAGTTGCAAAACCTGTTAGAATATATTGATGATGATAGCTTAATAAGATCGGCACAAAAATTTGCAGAGAAGTTTGCATTAGCAGAGACTGATAGGGCTACTTTTCAGGCAATGGAAGCTTTTGTACATAATTTAAATAGTATGCATTCGCGGGCAGGATCACAAACACCTTTTTCTTCCATAAACTTTGGTACTGATACTTCGCCGGAGGGAAGGCTGGTGAGCAAAAATTTGCTGCTGGCTACTGAAAGAGGGTTGGGAAATGGTGAAACGCCAATTTTTCCAATACTAATTTTTAAGGTTAAAGCCGGTATCTCCTATAATGAAGGTGATCCTAACTATGATTTGTTTAAACTGGCATGCAGGGTTAGTGCAAAACGATTATTCCCTAATTTTAGTTTTTTAGATGCTCCTTTTAATAAGCCTTATAGTGATCGTGGACCCGATTCAGAGGTTGCATATATGGGCTGTAGGACAAGAGTTATTGCCAATACATATGATCCTAGCAAGGAAGTAACAAATGGAAGGGGTAATCTGAGCTTCACATCAATCAACCTTCCCAGGATAGCGATTATGAGTGAACAAAATATTGAAAATTTCTTTATTGAACTGGATAAAAAAATTGATATCGTTATTGACCAATTGCTGGAACGTATGGAGATCCAGTCCAGGAAAAAGGTTAAAAATTTTCCATTCTTAATGGGGCAGGGAATTTGGATAGACTCTGAAAAATTAGGCTGGGAAGACGAGATAAGAGAAGTTATAAAACATGGAACTTTGACACTTGGATTTATAGGGTTGGCGGAAACTCTTACAGCTTTAATAGGTAAACATCATGGTGAATCGGATACGGCACAGGCCCTTGGGCTTAAGATTATAGGACATATGCGAAAAAGAATGGATGATGCAAGCAATAGATATAAGCTTAATTTTTCATTAATTGCAACACCGGCTGAGGGGTTGTCCGGGAGGTTTGTAAAGATGGACAGGGAGAGGTTTGGAGTTATCCCAGGGGTAACGGATAAGGAATATTATACAAATTCCTTTCATATCCCCGTATATTTCCCAATATCAGTTTTTGATAAGATACAGAAAGAAGCGCCGTATCACCAATTAACCAATGGAGGGCATATTACTTATGTTGAGTTAGATGGTGATCCTTCCAATAATCTTGATGCTTTTGAAACAGTAGTTAGAGCCATGTACGATGCCGGAATAGGTTACGGTTCCATCAACCACCCGGTAGATAGAGACCCTATTTGCGGATATACGGGTGTTATCGGAAACCAATGCCCAAAATGCGGAAGAACAGATGGTGATGAAGGTATAAAGTTTGAAAGGATAAGAAGAATTACCGGTTATCTGGTTGGAGACCTTTCGAGATGGAACGACGCTAAAAAGGCTGAGGAGAGGGATAGAGTAAAGCATGGATTATGCCGGTAGTATAAAAATAAAGATAATGATTTAGAATAAAATAGACTATATAAGTATTACTAAGTACTTTACATTGTCTATTTTAGTTCACAGTTCACGGTTCACGGTTCACAGGATTTTCTTGGCTAATTTCTGTGAACTGAGAACTGTGAACCGTGAACAAAATAACAATAATGTAACATACTTAGTGTTATATATATAGTTATCGATGAAATGAACCAACTTTAAAATTAAATATTTAGCTTTAAAGTTGGTTCATTATAACACATTAAGCTTTTTTGAAATAGGAGTAAATACTATGAGATATATTGACTTACATGTCCACACCACGGCATCCGATGGGTCCATGACGCCATCCCAGGTAGTACAATATGCAGTTAAGAAAAATCTTGCAGCCATCGCAATTACTGACCATGATACAATTGAAGGGGTTTCGGAAGGTGTTGAACAGGGGAAAAAAGAAGGGATAGAGGTAGTTCCGGGAATAGAGATAAGTGTAGATTTTGGAGTAGAGATGCACATACTGGGCTATTTTATTGATATTGATTCCACGATATTGAATGATACATTAAATAAGTTAAAGTATTACCGCGACCAGAGAAATCCTCAAATTATCCAAAAGCTAAATGAACTGGGCGTAGAAATAACAATGGATGAGGTGGAAAGCAAAGCAAACGGAAGAATTGTTGGACGGCCCCATATCGCAGCAGTGATGATAGATAAAGGGTATGTAAATAGTACGGATGAGGCGTTCGATAGGTATTTGAGTGTTGGAAGACCTGCTTATGTAAAAAAACAAAAGCTGCTGCCTGAAGAAGGGATTGAATTGATAAAAAAAGCGGGCGGATTTGCTGTTCTTGCACACCCCATCTTTTTAAAAAAGGAAGACGAGGAGTTGGAGTATTTATTAAGACAACTTATACGATATGGATTAGATGGACTTGAGGGTTACTATTCTGATTACTCTGCAGAGGTAAGTAACAAATATCTGGCTCTAGCCCGAAAATACAATTTGATAGTTACCGGGGGTAGTGATTATCACGGAAAAAGCAAACCGCACATAGAATTGGGTGAGGGGTACGGTACGCTAAAAGTGCCATATCAATTGCTAGAAACTATGAAAGGTAGAAGAGGTTAGACACCTTCTTCTACCTTTCATTTCTTTCACGTAACTCTTCAAGTTCGTCCATTGGTTCTTCAGATTCTTCTTCCCATATTGGGATATTTACACTCCAGGGAAAGACTTGCCTGGTAATGTTTTTCTTGTCATTTTTTTTAGTTTTCATACCATCACCCCTTTATAGGGTGTACATTTATAGCAAGAATTATTTACTTGCTCATTTATCTTTTTCTTTAGTGGGTATTTCCTGTCTTGTAGAGTTTTCCATCATTGCACAATTACCATGAAATATTGCACCTTCATCAGCGATCAAGCTATTAGTTTTTATATCTCCAGTTAGTTTGGCAGAAGTTGTAAGCCGCAGTTGTCCTTTAGCAGTAATGTTACCTTCCACAATACCTGAGATAATAACATTGTTGGCATATATATTTCCCCAAACAGTTGCTTTTTCCCCTATGATGACATCACCTTCTGCTTTTACTTCGCCCCTGGTTTTTCCATCAATTCTAATAGTGCCGTCTAATTTAATATTGCCCTCAAAAAACGAATTTGCTCCTATCAGAGTATCTACTGAATAAGAGCTAGAACTTTTTTTAGAAAACATAATGTATAACCCCCACTGTTGTAATTTTGATAAGAACTAAATATTTTTCATTATTCTCCACTATTGGTTAAAAATCCTTCTAACCCGTAAAAAAATTGTATAATTTTGTACTTTAAAAAGATGGTTAATCTGTTATAGAAAATTTGGCTAACACAATATGTTGATTAATATAATTGTATAATCCTGCTTGATCTAACAAATACTAATCTTAGTTTTTGTAGGAGAGTGATAGTGATGAATTATGCAAGTGAGAACCAGTTGATTGCGGTTGCGCAGTCCTGTGATCATTTTAATTCAGGTGGAACAGCAAACAGCAAATTTTCTACCGGGGCTGAAAACATATCATGCAGGGTATGCAAAAATTGGGATGGTAAAAAATGCGTAATCAATGTCTTTGATAATGTTCTTACCAGTTTGGATCAAACATGATCAAGTACAATAAATATTATAAAATATTATAATGATAATGCTTGAAAATTTAAGTTCAAGCATTTTTTTATTGACAAATTCATAGTAAAATAATATAATCATGTTAACCTGCTTTAGCAATTTATCACTTTAATATATTGAAGTAAGGGGTGGCCTTATGTCAAAATGGAAACTACATACTCCTGAAGGTGTTCAGGATATTTTACAGGAAGAATGTATTATAAAAAGAGAGATTGAAGAACGGATCACCAGTATTTTTCAAAGTTATGGATATTATGAAATCCAGCCTCCAACTTTTGAATTTTATGATGTTTTTGCCGGAGAATCCGGATTAATAGAACAAGAAACCATGTTTAAGTTTTTCGATCATCAAGGGAGAATTCTTGCATTACGCCCAGACATCACTACACCAATTGCAAGAATTGTTGCTACCAAATATAAAGACATAACACCTCCATTGAGGTTATCTTATGTGGGAAATGCCTTTAGATATGATGAACCTTATCAGGGAGCCAGGCTAAGAGAGTTTACACAGGCAGGAATAGAAATGATAGGTATTAATACTCCCGAGGCGGATGCTGAAATAATTGCAATAACAATCAATGCTCTTCTGGCTTCAGGGCTTAAAGAATTTCAAATAGAGATTGGCCAGATTGAATTTTTTAAAGGGCTAATGGACCAGACAGGACTGGCTGAGGACGATATAGAAAAAATGAGAATATTGATTGATAGTAAAGATTCTTTAGCTATAGAAGAATTGGTCAAATCCTATGAAATGGACAGCCAACTAAAAAATATTATATTAAATCTTCCTTCACTGTTTGGAGGTATTGAAATAATAGATAACCTGGAAAAAGAGACCATAAACACAAGAGCTTTAAATGCATTAAAAAACCTGCGGCAGGTTTACAATATTCTTTTAGACTATGGATTGGAACAATATATATCTATAGATTTAGGAATGGTGCAAAGTATTAATTATTATACAGGAATCATCTTTAAAGGTTTTACCCATGGTTTAGGCTTCCCTGTATGTTCGGGTGGAAGATACGATGGATTAATAAGTGAATTCGGAAAAAGTCTCCCCGCCATGGGTGTTGCTATTGGTATTAACAGGCTTATGTCTGCTTTAGAAAGGCAAAAGGTAGAGTTTCAGCTATGGAAAGTAGATAGTTTGATAAATTATTATGGGACAGGGAGAAAAAAAGCATTTCAAATTGCCGACGAGTTGAGAAGTCAAGGGTTAATTGTAGAAGTATATCCTGGGGAATATTCTCCTGACAGTGTTGTTGCATATGCCAAGTGTAAAAAGATAGATGGCATCATTACAGTATATGATGAGGAAAATATTGAACTTCATAACTTGCAGACAGGTGAAAAAGTAAACACCAGTGTAAGTGCATTACTAAAAAGTGGTGGGCAGGAAATAAAGGAGGACAATTAGCATGAAATATATTACGATTGCCCTGGCAAAAGGGAGACTGGCAGAGCTTTCCATAGATATATTTGAATCAATCGGTTTAAAGTGCGGTGAAATGAAAGAGAAGTCAAGGAAGCTTATTTTTATAGATGAAGAAAAAAAGATTAAATTTATCCTGGTCAAAGCTTCGGATGTACCTACTTACGTAGAATACGGGGCGGCAGATATAGGTATTGTTGGGAAAGATACTTTGTTGGAAGAAGGAAGAAATTTATATGAAATGGTAAATCTCAAATTTGGAGCCTGTAGAATGGTAGTAGCCGGTCCTGCAGCATTAAAAGACAAATTAGATAATCTTAACAATAAAAGAGTTGCTACAAAATATCCCCGCATTGCAAGGGATTACTTTCAAATAAAGAAGGGACAGACAATTGAAGTTATTAAATTAAACGGGTCGGTAGAACTTGCCCCTTTGGTCGGTTTGTCGGAAGTCATTGTAGATATCGTTGAAAGTGGAAAAACTCTCCAGGAAAATGGACTGGTAGTAATTGAAGAAATATGCGACATAAGTGCCCGGCTGGTTGTAAACCGTGTAAGTATGAAAATGGAAAAAGAAAGAATCCTGGATATTGTTAGACGGGTTAAAGAAAAAATTGAGGAGGGCCGTACATGATTGCAATTATTGATTATGGTGTAGGAAATTTAAGAAGTGTAGAAAAAGCATTCCAATTTTTGGGATATGAAGCAATGACTTCAAACGACAAGGACTTTATTCAAAAGGCAGATGCTGTTGTATTACCAGGAGTTGGTGCCTTCGCTGATGCAATGAGTAGTTTGAAAACTACAGGTCTGGACGAATTAGTATACCAATTAATAGATTCCCAAAAACCATTTTTAGGGATATGTTTGGGGATGCAACTGCTCTTTGATTATAGTGAAGAAGGTGGAAATCCTGAAGGATTAGGAATTCTTCGTGGGGGTATAAAGTTAATACCGGATAGGGGAATTCTAAAAGTTCCTCATATGGGTTGGAATAAGTTAACGATTACAAAAGAAAATCAGCTGTTCAAGGATTTACCTGTTGACCCCTATGTCTATTTTGTACATTCCTATTATCTTGAGGCGGCTGACCGGGATAATGTAATAGGCACCACCACTTATGGGATAGAAATAGATGTGGCAGTCAATAAGGGAAATATATATGCTACACAGTTTCATCCTGAAAAGAGTGGAGAAGTCGGCTTGAAAATATTGGATAATTTTGGAAAAATAGCGTATAAAAAATTAATATAAAATTGTGATTTCTAGTTTTTAGTTAACATTGGAGGGAATGCGATGGTTATATATCCTGCAATAGATATAAAACAAGGAAAATGTGTAAGACTTGTACAAGGAAAGTTTTCTGATGTGACGGTATATTCGGATAATCCGGTACAAATGGCAAAAAAATGGGAACAACTGGGTGCAAAGTATATTCATCTTGTAGATCTGGATGGTGCTCTAACCGGACAATCGGTGAATAGTGAAATTATAAAAGAAATAGTAAAGTCAGTGTCGATCCCTGTTCAGTTGGGTGGAGGGATTAGAACCATTGAAAATATAAAATCTATGTTGGACAATGGAGTGACCAGGGTTATATTAGGAACTTCGGCTGTCAGGAATCCTTTGCTAGTGAAGGAAGCAGCAGCGCAGTATAAAGAAAGGATTGTTGTAGGAATTGATGCGAAGGATGGAAAGGTAGCAATAGAAGGATGGGAAAAAGTAAGTGATTTTTCAGCCGTAAGTTTTGCTAAAAAGATGCAGGAAATTGGAGTTAAAACGATAGTATATACGGATATTTCAAGAGATGGAATGCTAAAAGGACCAAATATTGCTGCCATGAAAGAAATGGTAGACAGTCTTGCGATTGATGTAATTGCTTCAGGCGGGGTGAGTAGTCTTAGCGATATTAAAGAGTTGAAGAAAACAGGAGTAGAAGGGGTAATTGTAGGAAAAGCGCTTTATACCGGAAATGTTAGTCTTGTAGAAGCGTTAGAGGTAGCAAAGGAGTGATGACAAATGTTAGCCAAAAGAATTATACCGTGTCTTGATGTCCATGCAGGAAGGGTTGTAAAAGGAGTTAATTTCGTTAATTTGCGTGACGCCGGTGATCCGGTTGAAATTGCTTCTGTATATGATAAAGCCGGTGCCGATGAATTAGTGTTTCTAGATATTACTGCATCGTCCGATGCAAGAACCATTATGTTAGATGTAGTCCGGAGGACTGCAGAGCAGGTATTTATACCTTTTACTGTAGGCGGGGGAATAAGGACGGTCGAAGATTTTAGAGATATTTTAAGAGAGGGTGCTGACAAAATTTCGGTTAACTCTGCTGCCCTAAAGAGACCCGAACTCATCTCAGAAGCAGCCTGGAGATTTGGCAGCCAATGTGTAGTAGTTGCGATTGATGCAAAAAGGCGGGAGAATGGTGAAGGATGGGAAGTCTACCTGAATGGTGGTAGAATTAACACAAAAAAGGACGCTGTTGAATGGGCAATAGAAGCTGAAAAAAGAGGCGCCGGAGAAATCTTGCTTACGAGTATGGACTGTGATGGTACTAAAAATGGATATGATATTGAGTTAACCTATGCCATATCCTCGCAAGTTAAAATTCCGGTTATTGCTTCAGGCGGAGCAGGAACCATGGAGCATTTCTATGAAGCTATCACTGCCGGACAAGCAGATGCAATACTGGCAGCTTCATTGTTTCACTATAAAGAGATGGAAATTAGAGATTTAAAGCAATATCTTAGAGACAGGGGAGTAGAAGTCAGGCTCTAAGCCTTTTCGCAACGTTTTTTCCATAATATTCTTCAACTAAAAAATATACGCCCGGGGTTTGGGGAGAGATTTTCCGAACTCCGATTTCTAAGCTCTGAGCTTTATGCCAGTACGCATACATTTATAGAATGGGGGAAGTAGTAATGAACTTTGTGGATCAATTAAAATTCGATGATAAAGGACTTATTCCTGCAATTATTCAGGATTATAAAACAGGTGAAGTTTTAATGATGGCATACATGAACAAGGAAACGGTACAAAAGACTGTACAAACAGGCAAGACTGTTTTTTGGAGCCGGAGCCGGGAGAAGTTATGGATGAAGGGTGAAACTTCCGGGCATTTTCAGTATGTTAAAAGCATTAAATTAGATTGTGACAACGACTGTTTATTAATTAGTGTAGAACAGATAGAGGCAGCTTGCCATACTAATCATTATTCATGTTTTTACAGGGAATATAAAAACGGGCAGTTAGAAGAGGTGGAAGATAGTAATTTTAATAAAGCAAAGGTACTCCAGGATGTATATGATATTATAGTAGATAGAGTGAAAAATCCTAAAGAAGGGTCTTATACCAATTATTTATTTTCTAAAGGCATAGATAAAATGTTAAAAAAGGTGGGAGAAGAAACGGCAGAAGTCATTATTGCAGCAAAAAATAAAGCTGCTGACGAAATTCGCTATGAGGTTGCTGATTTGCTGTATCATCTTTTGGTAGTGTTGGTAGAACGTGGGATCACACTAGATGAGGTTTATGATGAGCTGGAACGAAGAAAGTGATAAATATTTATTCACGTAATATATATAAATAGCATTAAAGATTAATATAAAAATAGTGGGGAGTGGGGAGTAAAACCGAAACCACAGAAAAAGTCCGGTTTAGCAGGAAGAAGGGATGCGACTTGGGGACGGTTCGTCTGTCGAATGCGCTTTTCATGCGACTGAGGAACCGTCCCCATGTCGAAGCCCTGAGCAATCAAGCATATTTTCATCATTATTTGTGTCTTGAGCCATGCCTCGAAACTCTGCGGGTGGAACAATGCGTCTTTGTCCGCATGAATACCAATATAGGCCGAAGGAAGAACATGCAATATATGATGGTACTTATCCGGATGAAGAATATTATCATTGGAGGGTAAAAACGGATAATCATGAAGGTTGTATTTATCTTTATTGACGGTTTTGGGCTGGGAAGGGAAGAGGTACAGATAAACCCATTATATAGTGCCAATATACCTAATATACGTAAAATGATGGCTGAATATATTGTAATTCCTACTGATACGACTTTAGGTGTGGAAGGATTACCGCAAAGTGCCACGGGTCAGACGGCTATTCTCACGGGAATAAATGCACCACAGGTACTGGGAAGGCATTTACACGGGCAGCCCACCATTACTTTAAAAAAATTATTATATAAACATAGTCTTTTTAAAATACTAAAAGAAATGAATGTAAAAGTTACAAATGCCAATGTATATAGAGAGCAGTATTTGCAGCAGATTAACAACCCTAAGAGTAGAAAATTGAGGCCTTCAGCGTCTACTGTTGCCTGTATGGCTGCGGGGATAACTTTTCGGACTGTAGAAGATTTAAAGCATGGCAGAGGGATTTATCATGATATAATTAATAAGATATTGATAGAAAGCGGGTACGAAGTATCCCTTATTGAACCTGAGTCAGCTGCACAGATATTATTCAATATATCCCAGGAGTATGACTTTACATTTTTTGAATACTTCATGACTGATATAATAGGGCATAAGCAGGAGAGAGAAAAGAGTGAAGAGGTATTAGAGATTTTAGATAGATTTTTAGGTAAATTGGATAAGATCATAGATTATACAAATACTTTATTAGTGATTACCAGTGATCATGGCAATATAGAGGATCTATCCGTGAAAACCCACACCTTTAACAAAGTACCTACAATTGTACATGGCAAATGTGCTGAAATATTTGTGGAAGGAATTACTTCACTGGTAGATATTAGTCCGGCAATTATTAGAGTTTTTAGCTTAGCCCTGACCGATTATGAAAGGCGTATATTTTAGATTTGAAGAATATTATGGAAAGAACGTTGTGGAAAGGCTTAGAGCTTGTTAACGCAGCGGAGGAGAAGTCGCATCACCTGTTTGAGCGGCAGCGAGTTTGATGCCTTTATTGGGGACATTCCTCGACGAAGGAGAGGTGTGTCCCCTGACCTTAGACGCAAGTTTACAAGCTCTTAGCCTTGGAACTCCTGTTATTGGAATAATATTCTTCAGATTTAATTTAGAAAATGCACCTGATTACGAACCGTGAACTATTAATAAAGGAAGTGACCGATTTGGATAATGATGTAGAACTGTTGTCTCCGGCAGGAACCTGGGAGGCGTTGGTTGCTGCAGTACAAAATGGAGCTGATGCGGTTTATCTGGGAGGAAAGGCTTTTAATGCACGTCAATATGCGGGAAATTTTGATGATGAGCAGTTAAAACGGGCTGTAGAATATTGCCACGTTAGAGGAGTAAGTGTTTATTTGACGGTTAATACACTTTTAAATGACAGAGAGTTAGAAGAATTGGTTAGCTTTATTGTTCTTGCTAATAATATAGGTATCGATGCAGTAATTGTACAGGACTTAGGTGTTGCTAGGTTGATAAAGGAAGCTGTGCCTGAATTGAGCCTGCATGCCAGCACGCAAATGACCATTCACAACCTTGGAGGCGTAAAAATATTAGAAAAAATGGGATTTGACAGGGTGGTCCTGGCAAGGGAATTAAGCTATGAAGAAATACGGTATATTTGTAAAAATTCTCCCCTTGAAGTAGAGGTTTTTATACATGGTGCATTATGCATGTCTTATTCCGGGCAGTGCCTTATGAGTAGTTTGATAGGGGGAAGGAGTGGCAATAGGGGGTGTTGTGCACAACCATGCCGCCTTCCCTATGATTTTGTAGATATGGATTCCCAGAAAGTGCTGCATGAAAAATTAAGCCAAAAGTATTTATTAAGCCCTAAAGACCTAAGCCTTATTGAATACCTGAATAAATTAAAAGAGGTGGGAGTAAAATCATTAAAAATTGAAGGCAGGATGAAACGTCCTGAATATGTTGCAGTAGTAACGAGAATCTACAGGCATTACCTGGATAGTAATCTTAAGGTAAATCAAGAAGATTATGATACACTTTTACAGATGTTCAACAGGGGAGGTTTCACACAGAATTATTTTAAAGGCAAAACCGGGGAAAGCATGATGAGTTATATAAGGCCGAATAATTGGGGCATATACATAGGAGATGTTGTTTCCTATGATAAAAAGAAAAATCTGGTACATATAAACTTGGAGGGCAATTTAAATGTGGGTGATGGCATTGAGATATGGACAAAAAGTGGTCAAGACCAGGGGATAATCGTTACAAAATTAATGCTTGGTTCTAAAAATATAGATTCTGCAGTTAAAGGACAGGTTGTAAGTTTTAACATAAGTGGAGATATAAAAAAAGGAGACAAGGTCTATAAAACATCTGATGTTAAGATTAATGAAGAAGCGAAACAGACCTTTGGTGAAAGCGTTAACCTTAAGAAAATACCTATATACGGACATTGCAAAATTGAACTTGAAAAACCTGTTCGTATAAGTTTGTGGGATGATAAAGGTAATTATGTAGAGGCTACGGGACAGAAAGATGCAGAAAAGGCTATTAATAAAGAATTGGAGACTGACAAAGTATTACAGCAGCTAAATAAACTGGGAGGTACTCCTTTTGATTTTGTAGATATAAGTGTGGATATACAACCAGGGCTGGCATTGCCTGTCAGTGAGATTAACAGTGTGAGAAGAAATGCAGTGGAATTACTAGTAGATAAAAGAATTAATAATTTCAAACGTCAACCTGTACAGGTTGCAGAAGCAAAGTACAGAATTGAGCAGCTTGTTAATAAAGATAATCTTGTGATGCAAAATGCTGGCAAAATAAAATTAGGCGCACAGGTTAACAGTTATTTGCAGGCAAAAGAATTGTTAAATAGTGGGTTGGAAAGGATTTATATTACGGCAAACGCTTTGCTGGAGCACAAAGATCAAGAGAATTTTAAAGATATTATTTTACAATACATTTCCCAGGAAATAGAGATTGTTTGCGCTTTTCCCCGGATACTTCTTGAAAGAGATATAAAGGTATACAGGCAAATAGTAGACCTTATAGGTCAACTTGGAATTAATAGTGTAATGCTGGGTAATATAGGTCATACGGTTTTGCTGGGGGAAGGTAGTTCATATAATCTATATGGTGATTTTAGTTTGAATATATTTAATTCTCTAAGTATTTATACTGCCGGTGAGCTGGGATTTAAGTGTGTAACGTTATCACCGGAACTAACTTTTAAACAGATAAACAATATTCAGAAGCCGCTGGCATTGGAATCGGAAATTCTTGTGTATGGTAGGCTGCCTTTAATGATAATGCAAAATTGCCCTATTGGAAGTTATTCAAGATATCTGGACAGTTCGTGCAAATGCTGCTGTGATATGAAGGGATATGGCCTTAGAGACAGAAAAGGCATAGTATTTCCGCTGATGACAAATAAATTTACATGCCGTACAGAAATTTTGAACTCACAACCACTTTTTCTTGTTGATAAGATGGATGATATATTATCCAGTAGAATTAATTCAATCAGACTGCTATTTACAAACGAGAGTCCAGCAGAGTGTAAAAAGATAGCTTCAATCTATAAAGATGCCATGGAAATGGGACAAGATAAGGCAATGGAAAAGCATGGAGATTTTATTGAAAAAATAATGAAGGAAGGCTTCACAAGGGGACATTATTACAGGGGAGTGGAATGAAGCAAGATAAAGGCAAAGATAAAGATAGAGATAAAGACAAAGATAAAGAATTATAAATAAGTTTAATCCATATCTTTATCTGTATCTTTATTTGTATCTTTATCTGTATCTAAAAATATCGGGGGGATAAAAATGGATAGCCAAATTGATGTTAAAATCAAATATGTGTCTCCTAAAATAGGAAAAGAAATAAAACCACCGTTTTATGCAACTTCTGGTTCAGCTGGGATGGACCTGGCAGCTTGTATTGAAGATCCTATTATACTAGAACCGGGACAAAAGGTAGTAGTCCCTACTGGAATAGCAATACAACTGCCTTCACACCAATATGTAGCTCTTATTTTCGCACGCAGCGGTCTGGGAATAAAGCATGGCATTACAATGTCTAATGGAGTAGGTGTAATAGATAGTGACTATACGGGTGAAATTATGTGCGGATTAATAAATCTGGGAAATAGACCATACACTATTCAGCCAGGTGACCGTATAGCTCAAATGGTGTTTATGCCGGTAGCTATTGCTTCTTTAACTCTTGTGAATGAACTTAATCCCACTGAAAGAGGAACGGGGGGGCTGGGGTCAACCGGACAATAATTTTAATATTTCCGGCTTTAATTGGAAGGATGTTTATCAACTGCTAAATAATTATTGTATTTTCCACTATTTTGCTCTTTAATATATTAAATTATAGTAGTATAATTAGACTGATATAAATTTGGCAATGCTATTTTCATACTATTCAGTCATGAAGGAGTATTGGGATGACCCTTGGAGATAAAATTGTTATTATATTTATGCTATTTATTTCTTTTGTCGGTATGTTTATTATAAATGTATTTTTCTACGGGGCAGCAGGCACCAGTGTTGTAATTGAAGTAAATGGAGAGTTGTACGCGAAATATAATTTTAATGAAATAACTTCGGCTAAATACATTGAAATACAAACTCAATATGGTTATAATAAGGTTGAAATAGATAAGAACAGAGTAAGAGTAGTAGAAGCTGATTGTCCGGATAAACTGGATGTACTGGCCGGATGGATTAGCAAGTCCAATCAGATGATAGTATGCTTACCAAATCGGCTGGTAGTAAAGATCGAAGGTAAAAATAGAGAACTTGACGGTGTAGCATACTAACCTATATGACCTGAATAATTTGATTGCTAAGGATAATGAAAGTAGTGAAACGATGGATGGGTATTTTTCACTATTCACTCCCCACTACTCTCATAAAAGAGGTTGAAGATTTTGAAAAATACAAATACATTTAAAAATGTCTATGTTGCTATGCTCGTAGCTATTGGTCTTGTTTTACATATAATTGAATCAAACATACCGATACCGGTCAGTTTACCCGGTGCCAAATTAGGATTGGCTAATATTGCTTCTCTTTTAACTGTTGTAATCTACGGACCTGTAACAGCTTTGATTGTTTCTGCAGTTAGAGCGCTTTTAGGCGGTTTTCTGGCCGGCGGGATTTCTTCCATACCGTACAGCTTGAATGGTGCACTTTTTAGTACAATAATAATGTGGCTGGCATTTAAAAGGCTATTTCCGAAATTAAGTCTTATTGGAGTGAGTGTTTTAGGTGCAGCTGCACATAACATTGCACAGATATTTACCGCTTCAGTGATACTTAGCAACTTTGGCCTTTTTACTTATCTTCCGGTATTACTGGTCATTGGTACAGTAACAGGCTATTTTATTGGTCTGGTGGCTAACCTTACAATAAAGACACTGAAAATTAATATTGCAAAACAACAAAAAGATGGAGGAAAGTTGTTATGATGAAACGTGAGAGAAATATATGGTTGCTCTTGCTATTGCTTTTGGTAGGTGTTGTAATAGGTGGGTTTTTGGGTGAGTTTTTAAGCCGGTACCCATACCTTAGCTTTTTAAGTTATGGTAAACAATTTGGTATTAGCCTGGACAAGCCTTTTTTACTCGATTTACATATTCTTAAATTGTCTTTTGCACTAATTTTCAATATTAATATTGCAAGTATTATAGGAATTATTCTTTCTGTAGTAATTTTTAGCAAACTATAATCATGTATTTAACAAGATGTGAATGTAAATAATGATATTGACTGAGTATAAGTAAAAATAAGGTGAATCTTATGACAAAAATTATACTTGCTTCTGCTTCGCCGCGAAGACAGGAACTTTTAAAGCAAATTGGTCTGGAATTTGAAGTTATGCCCAGTAAGGTTGAAGAAGAGATAAATGATAATCAGTGTCCTGAACAGTTGGTACAGCAACTGTCATATTCTAAAGCTAAGGATATTGCTGATAAGATGGCGTATCCATGTATAGTGATTGGTGCAGATACAATTGTTGTCTACAAAAATAATATATTAGGAAAACCTAGGAGTAATGAAGAAGCATATACCATGTTGAAAATGTTAAATGGAGATATACATTATGTATTTACTGGTTTTACAATAATAAGAACCGACAATGGTAAAGTTGTTACTGAATATGAAAAGACTTTAGTTAAATTTAAAGAAATGTCAGATGAAGAGATCACGGGGTATGTTAACACAAAAGAGCCAATGGACAAGGCTGGCGCTTATGGCATCCAGGGTTTAGGAAGTCTGTTGGTTGAAAAAATAGAAGGAGACTACTTCAACGTAGTTGGTCTTCCATTAGCGAAGTTAGCAACAATCCTTAGTAAGGAGTTTGACATTAAGATTTTGTAAAATCATTTCTTTTCTTTGCGGGGTGACAGCATGGAACGACAGGAATATCGAATGAGAATCAAAGACTTGCCAACAGAAGAACGACCCTATGAAAAACTTGAAAATTATGGAGCAGAAGTGTTATCAAATGCTGAGCTGATGGCAATAATTATTAGGACTGGAACGAAGACGGAAACTTCGGTTGAAGTTGCTCAGCGAATACTTAAAGAGTATTCAAATGACAAAGGGCTAACGTTTTTACATGAAATTTCTCTTGATGAACTAAAAAAGATTAATGGAATAGGAAGAGTAAAAGCGATTCAGCTAAAAGCAGTTATAGAATTAGGAAAGCGCATGGCATCATTCAGGAATGAAAATAGGGTGAGGATAAGTTCACCTGCAGACGTTAGCAGATATGTTATGGAAGAAATGAGATACCTGAAACAGGAGCATTTTAAAGTTATTATGCTCAATGTAAAAAATCGTGTCTTAAAACAGGTTGATGTCAGTATAGGAACGTTAAATGCGTCACTTGTTCATCCAAGGGATGTTTTTAGCGAACCTATCAGAAATAAATGTGCTTCAATTATTTTGGTGCATAACCATCCCAGTGGTGACCCTTCTCCCAGTCAGGAAGATATAGAAGTAACCAAAAGGATTGTGGAGTCGGGAAAAATATTAGGTATAGATGTTTTAGACCATATCATTATAGGAGATGGAAAATATATTAGCTTAAAAGAAAAAGGATATATGTAGTACGAAGGGAGAAAAGTTATGGGATTATTTTCAAAAGATATAGGTATAGATTTAGGTACAGCAAACACGCTGGTACATGTAAAAAACAAAGGAATCGTAGTTAGAGAGCCGTCTGTAGTAGCAATGAATAAGCATACAGGGGAAGTGTTAGCTGTTGGGGATGAAGCAAAAAACATGATTGGCAGGACACCGGGAAATATTACAGCTATACGTCCTATGAAGGATGGGGTTATTGCAGATTTTGATATCACTCAAAGTATGCTCAAGTATTTTATTCGAAAGGTATTTTCAGGGCCCAGCCTGTTTAAACCAAGGGTAGTAGTATGTGTACCATCCGGTGTTACCGAGGTTGAAAAGAGGGCAGTTGAGGAAGCTACTATTCAAGCCGGGGCAAGGGAGGTTTATCTTATTGAAGAGCCAATGGCAGCAGCTATTGGTGCAAATCTTCCGGTAGATGAACCTACAGGAAGTATGGTAGTAGACATTGGCGGCGGGACAAGCGAAGTGGCAATTATCTCTCTGGGTGGCATTGTTACCAGCAAATCACTTCGAATAGCCGGTGACGAGTTGGATGAAGCTATTATTCATTATGTTAAAAAGGAATATAACCTGATGATTGGGGAAAGGACGGCAGAAGAAATAAAAATACAGATTGGCTGTGCCTATCCTAAAGAAAAAGAGGAGACCTTAGAAGTTAGGGGCAGGGATTTAATTACAGGCTTGCCCAAACATTTGACATTAACATCTGCAGAAATTATGGAAGCATTAAAGGAACCGGTTCATGCAATTGTAGATGCAATAAAATTTACCCTTGAAAAGACTCCGCCGGAGCTTGCTGCCGACGTAATGGACAGGGGTATTATGCTTACCGGAGGCGGAGCATTACTTAGTGGACTTGACAGGCTTATCCATGAGGAAACCGGTATGCCTGTGAATGTTGCCGAACGTCCTTTGGATTGTGTTGCATTAGGTACAGGAAAGGTTCTGGACGAGATTCACACGCTGAAGAAAGTTTTAATAACACCTAAGAAAGTTAAATAGTAGGTGATCAAATGCCTTATTTTTTAAGAAACAAGTATATTATCGCTTTGATTTTAATTACATTAGTTATTTTTGTCCTGATGGCGATGTCAGTCACTGGCAGGTCAAACGCCACTTTTGTTGAAGATATGGTCGGAGTGATTGTCTCGCCAATTCAAAAAGTTTTTTTTAGCATAGGCAAAAATATTGAAAATTCTATACAATTTATTGCTGAAATAAAAACATTAAAACAGCAAAATGAAAAGTTACTTGCAGAAATTGACGAATTAAAGGAAACAAACAGAAAATTGCAGGATTTAAAAGCTGAGAATGAAAGATTAAGAGAAATGTTAGGTCTTAAAGAAAGATTTGACAAGTTTGAAATTATTGGTGCCCAAATTATCGCTAAGGAACCGGGGAATTGGTTCAGCGTTTTTACAATTGATAAGGGCACTAATGACGGTCTTGAAAAAAATTCTGCTGTAATTACCAGTAAGGGGCTGGTTGGGCACATATATGATGTTGGTATAAATCGTGCTAAAGTAATATCTATTATTGATAGCAACAGTTCAGTAAGTGGACTAATGGTTAGGACCAGAGATATAGCCGTAGTGAAAGGAGATTTGGCTCTCCAAAAAGAAGGGTTGTGTAAGATGAGCTATATCTCCAAAGATGCAGATGTTATAAAAGAGGATTTAATTGAAACGTCTGGATTGGGAGGTATTTACCCTAAAGGATTACTTATCGGTAAAATCAAAGAAATTAAACAAGAACCGCATGAGATCTCAAAATACGCGATTGTTGAACCGGCGGTGGATTTTAAACGGCTGGAGCAAGTTTTTGTTATTAAGAATACAGGTGCAGTTTCAGAATAATATTAAGTCCGATATGTGTTTGAATATATCTAATTAGTTAAAAAGGGGTATACAAGTGAGAGCGTTTATTATAGGTTTAATACTTGTTTTGGCATTTGTAATACAATCAACCATACTGCATTATATTGAAATTTTTGGTATTAAGCCTAATTTAATTGTTATGGTGACCATTTATTTTGCACTCATGCAAGGCAGTGTGGAAGGAGCCGTGGTTGGCCTTTTGGGAGGTATTTTATTAGATATCCTGGTAGGAAGGGTTTTTGGCCTTTATTCATTAATAGGTATGTACACCGGTATTTTTGCGGGTCACTTTAACAAAAGATTTTTTAAGGAAAATTATCTTGTAGCCCTGTTGTTTACATTTATTTTTAGTTTTTTGTATGAACTTATTTTTTACTTGTTAAATTATTTTATTTGGGGAGAAACAAGAATAATATATGTTTTGCAAAATATTATTATACCTGAAGCATTATACAATTGTATTTTGGCAATTCCGGTATATATTTTAATTATAAAGATTAATAGATGGTTGGAAAAAAAGGAAAGAATGTCTAGAAAATATTGATATAAGGTGGTCTGTAGCAAAGGTGAGATGATATATGGTTTGGGAAAAAGCAAAGAATAGATATTTTATTATGAGTATCCTGATTATAATGATAGGACTTTCTTTTATTTACAGGCTTTTACAGCTTCAAATCGTGCACGGACAGGAATATAAAGAACTATCGGAGCGACGATTATTAAAATCGGTATCAATAAAAGCGCCCCGTGGTGAAATATTTGACCGGTATGGGAGACCACTGGCGACTAACCGTATGGGATTTTCTATTCAAATTCATAAGACTGATATACCCATACAAAAATTTAATGATATTCTTTTAAATGTAATAAAAATTATAGAAATGAATGGAGATTCATATGTTGATACCCTCCCTATATCGCTTCCGCCTTTTGAATTTCTGTTTTCTGATTCTGGTGATATTAAGAAAGAACAAAAGGAACAAAAATGGAAAGAAAGTAAAAAATTCGACCAGGATGCTACCGCTGCCCAGGTTATTGAAAAATTAAAAGAAAAATATAAAATTACGAATGACTATAGCGAAGCTGATATCAGAAAAATTATCGGAGTCCGCTATGAAATGGAGACAAGAGGGTTTGGTATTAATGCCCCTTTTACCATTGCTACTGATGTTAGCTCTAATACAGTGATGCAGTTGGAAGAACGCCATCTGGAATTTTCAGGTGTAAATATTGTTACAGAGCCTATCCGGCATTATGTAAACGGAGATATGGCAGCCCACATTCTTGGACGGGTAGGTATTATTTATGAAGAAGAATATAATAAATATAAAGAAGAATATGAAAAGACGAAAGATGAAACAAAACGCTATGGAATGAATGATATACTTGGCAAAGAAGGCATGGAAAAGATTCTGGAACCATACTTAAAAGGAAAAGATGGTATAAGCAGTATCGAACAAAACGTAGAAGGGAAGCTTACACAGGTGTTAAACAGCAAGCCGCCTGTTCCCGGTAATAATGCCATACTTACTATTGATGCCGAATTGCAAAAGGTAGCCGAAAGGTCTCTTCGTGATACCATTCAAAAGATCCGTGAAGATGCAATTGAAGAAATACGCAAGAACCCAGGAAGGAGCAATATAGGCGAAGATGCAAGCAGTGGCGCGGTGGTTGCGATGGACGTCAACACCGGGGAAATATTAGCCATGGCCACATATCCCACTTATGACCCTTCACAGTTTAATGAGAATTATTTAAAATTATTGAAGGACCCGTTAAAGCCGATGCTCAACAGGGCGATCAGCGGAGCTTATCCTCCCGCTTCCACCTTTAAGATGCTCACCGCTATTGCAGCTTTGGAAGAGAACATTATTACTCCTGAGACCAGGATATTAGATAGAGGAGTATACGATTATTATAAAGGTGATCCCAAAAGGTGCTGGATTTACCAGGCCAGGTACGGTTACCGCACGCACGGTTATGAAAATGTATCGGATGCATTGAGAGATTCGTGCAACTACTTCTTTTTTGAGGTTGGACGTCAGCTCACGATACAAAGGTTATATGAATATGGTAAAAAATTTGGTCTGGGAGAATTGACCGGAATAGAACTGCCGGGTGAAAGCAGGGGAATATTCGCCGGGCCGGAGTATAGAAAACTGACATCAAAAGAACCATGGTGGCCTGGTGAAACGCTGAGTGCGTCCATAGGGCAGATGCATATATTTACCCCTATTCAGCTGGTAAGTTATGTAAGCACCCTGGCAAACGGTGGAACCAGGTATAAAGCACATCTGATAAAGCGGGTAAAATCCTATAGTGATGGTAAAAAAATCAAGGAAGTAGAACCTGAAATTATTAGTGAAGTAAAAACTAATCCCAAGAATTTAAGGGCAGTTCTGGAGGGGATGAGAAATGTAACCCAGGAGGACGGAACAGCAAGCCATGTTTTTAAAGATTTCCCGATAACAGTTGCCGGCAAAACAGGAACAGCTGAGCTGGGTGAAGGAAGAGGTTCTAATAATGGAGTGTTTGTAGGTTTTGCACCTTATGAGAATCCTCAAATTGCAGTAGCGGTCGTTATTGAGCATGGAAGAAGCGGTGGTAATACCGCTCCGGTTGCAAGAGAAATCTTTGCACAATATTTAGGTTTGAATACGCCTAAGGATGATTATCTTCCTGTCAATCAATTGGTGCAATGAGAGGGCATTTAATATATTTGAAGAATATGATTAACAGGCTCTAAGCCTTTCCGCAACGTTCCTTCCATAATATTCTTCAAATAAAGAATATGCGCCTGTTCAATGATCATTAGAATAACTATAAACTGTAGGCTTTTTTAATAATCAGGAGGCTGTTGCATGAGTCAGGAATCAGTAATTTTTAAAGGAAGTAAAAACGGTATAATAGTACTTTTAGATAATCAGCAACCATTTGAGGAGATTATTAATCATATTAAACAAAAGTTCATAAACGCTGGAACATTTTTTTCCGGAACAAAATTAAACATTGCTTTTAAGGGAAGGAATCTAGCTGACTTGGAAAAACAACAACTTTCACATATCGTTACAGATATCATTGGAAATGATGTGAATATAGGGTTTGAAATTGAAGAGGAAATAGACAGGCTAAGGTATGAAGGTTTTAATGGCACGGATGAGGGAATAGCAAAATTTCACAAAGGTACTGTCAGGTCAGGACAGCGTCTAAGTGCCGAAGGCAACCTGGTTATTATAGGGGATGTGAATCCGGGTGCTGAAGTTATTGCAGCCGGCAACATCGTTGTAATGGGTTCACTTAGGGGGATTGTCCATGCCGGATGTACCGGGAACAGGCAAGCAATTATAGTTGCATTCAATTTGCAACCTACGCAACTAAGAATTGCAGATATCATTACCCGTTCCCCTGATGATGAGATTGGTACGCGTGAAATAGTACCGGAAATTGCATATATAAAAGAGGATAAAATATATATTGATTCATATTTGCCTAAGAAAAGTGTGTGATTTTGGGTTATATAATATTAACTGCCACTCCGGGCTAACCTATCATAAAAGTAGATGGTTTGAAATTCATGTTAGAGTGATAAAAAATTGTTTACTTTTATGCCCTTTATGCTATAATATAAGTGAAGGTAATCGGTACCGCATGGTGCGGTTGCCCAAAGTAGAGTTATAAAGTAATTATAACCACTCTGGTGTCAGCAGGGTGGTTATTTCTTTCTGAATTTCAGAATTGCTATAACGAACATTCCGAACATTGTATGCATTCATTCATCATAGGCAACCACCTCCCTTCACGGGAAAGTGGCAACCACATCCTGCTTAATTCCGCTTACCTCGTCCATATAATATCATAAAAATAGAGATATCTGCAATATAAAAAAGACACACACTAGATAAAAAGTTCTATAGACGTTTTTGATTTGTTATGTTATAGTATAATTGATAATTTATAATCAATTTATAATTAATTTACATGAGCATTGCTCACAAATAATCATCATAATAGTTCACAGTTCACTGTATGGTTAACAGATAAAAGAACTGGTTTGGTAGGTAGATTAGGGGGAACTTATAATGGGTGAGGTTATTGTAATTACGTCCGGCAAAGGCGGCGTGGGAAAGACGACCAGTACGGCCAATATTGGTACCGGGCTGGCACTTTCAGGTAAAAAAGTCGTTTTGGTTGATACTGACATTGGATTAAGGAATCTTGATGTAGTTATGGGACTGGAAAATAGAATAGTTTATGACCTGGTTGATGTTGTTGATGGAGTATGCAGGCTCAAGCAGGCACTTATTAAAGATAAGAGGTACGAGGGGTTATATCTGCTCCCCGCAGCACAAACAAAGGACAAGACTGCTGTAAATCCTGAACAGATGTTAAACCTGTGTAATGAGCTTAAAAAAGAATTTGATTATATACTAATAGACTGTCCGGCAGGAATAGAACAAGGCTTCAAAAATGCAATTGCAGGAGCTGACAGGGCAATTGTTGTAACGACCCCGGAAGTTTCTGCTGTTAGAGATGCCGATAGAATTATAGGGCTGCTGGAAGCTCATGAACTAAGAAATCCTCTTTTACTTATCAACAGGATCAGGATTGAAATGGTGAAAAAAGGAGATATGATGACCATTGATGATATTATAGATATCCTTGCAATTGATTTAATAGGTGTTGTCCCTGATGATGAAAATATTATTATTTCTACAAACAGGGGCGAACCGGTAGTAAGTGATATTAAATCCAGGGCTGGACAAGCATATCGAAACATTACTAAAAGAATCATGGGAGAACAAGTCCCCATTATGGACCTTGATATAGAAAAAGGTTTTATGGATAAACTTAAAAAGCTTTTTGGAATGAAAGCTTAGGATAGGGGGAAAGGATGTGTTAGATCTTATGAAGTTGTTTAGCCGTGGTAATAGCTCTAAAGATATAGCCAGGGATAGATTAAAACTGGTCCTGATTCATGATAGGGCCAATGTTTCCCCACAATTTTTAGAAATGCTAAAAAGTGAAATCATGAAAGTCATATCAAACTATATAGAAATTCAGGATGATGAGTTGGATATCCAGGTGACAAGAACAAAGAGTGACGAAGGGGATAGGGTGGTTCCTGCATTAGTAGCAAATATCCCTATCAAAAACATGAAAAGTGTAGGAAAATAGAAAGTTTTTGGTGAAAGAATGTTTGATAAAAAATTACTCAGAAATTTGGATACCATTACTATCATTATTGTGGTAATATTAGTATCAGTAGGCATAGTAGCTATAAGTAGTGCTACCCATGTGCATGAAACAGGGGATTATTGGGCAGTTAAAAGGCAAATTATGTGGTTTGTCGCAGGGTTAATTGCCATGGTGGTCGTTATGAGCATAGACTATAATACCCTGGGAAATTTAAGTGTGTATATGTATTTTTTTAGCCTGTTGCTTTTAGTTGCAGTCCTTATACCCGGGGTTGGAGTAGTAAGAAATGGAGCAAGAAGCTGGTTTGATATCAAAGTTTCTTTAATTCAACCGGCTGAATTTATA
Organism: Petroclostridium xylanilyticum; assembly: GCF_002252565.1. Taxonomy (NCBI): domain Bacteria; kingdom Bacillati; phylum Bacillota; class Clostridia; order Eubacteriales; family Oscillospiraceae; genus Petroclostridium; species Petroclostridium xylanilyticum. The sequence goes on along the minus strand of NZ_NPML01000007.1, from coordinate 408,023 downwards.
AAAATTATCATGATCATTACTTTTTCAAAGCACATTGAAAAAATTAAAGAAAGTAACGAAAGTGATATAAATAGCATAAAAAATCTATGTACTCTGGTTGCTCATATGGCACTACCAATTTTTCTGATTTTGAAACAGCCAGACTGGGGGACAGCGGCGGTTTTTATTGGTATAATGATTGTTATACTTTTTATTGCCGGCATAAGTTATAAATATATTGTAGCAGCTTTTGCTACCTCAGCCGCAGTTTTGCCTTTGCTGTTTTTCTTCGTTATGAAAGAATACCAAAGAGAGCGGTTATTGGTTTTTTGGGACCCAAACCGTGACCCGCTGGGAAGAGGTTATCACGTTATTCAGTCAAAGATAGCTATAGGTTCGGGCCAGTTGTATGGGAAAGGGCTGTTCCATGGTACCCAGACACATCTGGGGTATTTGCCCGAACAGCATACAGATTTTATTTTTTCCGTTATAGGTGAAGAGTTGGGTTTTATATGGTCCAGCATTATAATTATACTTTTCGTTATACTTTTATTAAGATTTTTATACCTTGCCACTCTTGCCAAGGAAGATTTTGGGTCTTATATCATTATAGGGATTACTGCAATGATATTTTTTCATATTTTAATTAATATCGGAATGACAATGGGGTTAGCACCGGTTACCGGTATTCCCTTACCTTTTATAAGTTATGGAGGCAGTTCACTGCTTACCAATATGATGGCAATAGGTCTGGTATTAAATGTAGCTATGCGAAGACAGAAAATCAACTTTTAGGAGGGATATAATGAATATTGCATTAATTGCTCATGATAAAAAGAAAGAATTAATGGTGCAATTTTGCATTGCTTACAAAGGTATATTGGCAAAACATTCTCTTTTTGCTACAGGGACAACCGGAGGTTTAGTGATTGAGGCAACAGGGCTTAAGGTGCACCGTTTCCTTTCAGGGCCTCAAGGGGGCGATCAACAGATTGGTGCCAGGATTGCATATAATGAAATTGACCTGGTATTGTTTTTTAGGGATCCGCTCACTGCACAGCCTCATGAACCAGATGTGAATGCTTTACTTAGGCTTTGTGACGTCCATAATATACCGCTGGCGACCAATGTAGCAACTGCAGAAGTGCTGGTTAGAGGTCTTGAAAGAGGAGACCTTGATTGGAGAGATATCGTAAATCCAAAAAATAAAAAATAATTTGGTCGGTTGACCAAATTATTTTTTTGTCATCTTGTTCTTTGCTTAATCTGATTTTCTACTTCTGCCGGAGTGAGTCCGGAAGCATCTATGATCACTGCATCAGTTTTTGTATCTTCCATACCCAGGAAATCATCACTCATACCGGTAACTACAATTGCATCAAATTGATTATAATTTGTAGAATCTTTTCTCATCCCATGGCTGAGGTTTATCACATCGTAACCTTTTTCATTTAAGTAATCCCTAATAGGAGTCAATGCAGGTTCAATTCCTATTCTCTTACCCAAAATAATCACCTCCACGTACTTTCCTTATTAGTATTTTAAAATTTACCGCGATATATTCATTAAAATTTTTTGAACTGTCCAATGAAAATTTTCATCATGTCATTGGGAGCGCAGCATCGCAATTTCCTACCCACTTTTGTAATATTTTCATCCAACCCCTAATATAATGTAATAATCGGGGGTGGTAAAGACATGGAAAGTACCTACAGAAAAAGGCGTTATGGAAGATACAATTATCATGCAAAAAACAAAAAAAACAGAAGTCAAGAGGAGTTCGTAGAAAACGTTATAAAACAGGTTATAGCGTGCTGTGTAATTTTCTTGCTTATTTTTGGGCTGAAAAATATCAACTCGCCTATCACAAATTTGATAATCAGCCATATTAAATCTGCCTTATCCTATACATTAGACTTTAACAGTACATACAAAAGTGTAGCAACTTTTACAGAGAACCTGGGAATAATAAACCGAAAAAGTGGTGAAGTGAAAAAAAACACAAATGTTACAACAGGACCAGATGGCCCACAACAAGATATAAAAATAGATTCCCAAAACCAGGATAGCAATAATTTAATCAAAATAGATGGAACGGATTCAAACGGGATAAACAATATTTCGGATAATAAACCGGAAAAACTGGACAATAAATTAATGCTGGATTTTCAAGAAGAACCTACAGTTGAAGTAGAAAAAGCGGATGTAAAGATTAAACAGAAAATGGTTCCACCGCTTAATGGAGTGATTACTTCAAAGTTTGGAATGCGCAAACATCCTTTGTATCAGAAAGATCTTTTCCATTATGGCATAGATATTGACGGGAAAAAAGGTGAGAATATTGTTGCTGCGATGGATGGAGAAGTAGTAGAGACAGGATACGATGATACCTATGGTAAATATATAAAACTAAAACATCAGGATGATATATATACGTTTTATGCACATTGTAATGAAATTATGGTCAAGAAAGGCCAGCAGGTAAAAATAAAAGATGTGATTGCCAAGGTAGGGGATTCGGGTGTAGTGCTGGGAGAGCATTTGCACTTTGAGATATGGAACAAGGATAAGGTTTTAGATCCCATGAAATACATTAAACTGCCATTAGATCCTAATATGGCGGATGGTTGAATTTTATTATTTTTGTGCTGTATTGCGGCACGCTTTCATCATTTTTTATGCTGGCGCAGTCCGGCGTGGCAGTTAATATAAAAATAGTAGGGAGTGAACAGTGGGGAGTGGGGAGTAAAACCGAAACCACAGAAAAAGTCCGGTTTAGCAGGAAGAAGGGATGCGACTTGGGGACGGTTCGTCTGTCGAATGCGCTTTTCATGCGACTGAGGAACCGTCCCCATGTCGAAGCCCTGAGCAATCAAGCATATTTTCATCATTATTTGTGCCGGGTGTGCCCGGCGTGGCAGTTAATATGACTTTGAGTCCGAATCTTAACGGGGAGGTGAACCGGTGCATTAAGAATTCGTCCAAATATTTTTATATTCACCCGTTATTTTATTTTGTTTTAATTGTAGCGATTTTTACTCAAAATCTAAAGAAAGTAGCTATTTTATATATGATAGCAGTCATACACGAACTTTTTCATTTAATTATAGCCCGTAATTTTAAAATTAAAATTGAATGTGTAAAAGTCATGCCTTTTGGTATTACACTTAAAATTAAAGATAATTATATTCCCAAGCCAGAGCATGAAATAATCGTCGCAATTGCAGGGCCTTTTTCAAATGCACTAATGATGTTTATTGCATTTTTTGTAAAAATATATTATTTGTTGGATACAGATGATATAACTTTTTTTATTTTTGCGAATATTGTCATCGGGGTCATCAATCTTATACCAGTACTACCCCTGGATGGAGGTAGAATTCTAAAAGCAATATTGACAATTCAGTGGGGATTTATCAAGGCTTTCAACTTTACGCTCAAGGTTACTAAAATTATTAGCTTTTTCCTTTTTATATTAGGGATATACATGCTGTATCTTACCAGGTTCAACTTTTCCCTGCTGCTTATAGCGGCTTTTCTGATTTTTAATATAGCAAATGAACGGCAAAACAATAATTTGATGGTGATGAAAGAAATTGTGTATTACAAGGAGAAACTTCTAAAAGAAGGGATCTTTAAGGCTAAGAATATCGTCGTTATATATAATCTTCCTGCACAAAAGCTTTTAAAGAATTTCAGCTATAATCATTTTCATCTAGTGACAGTCATTGATAGCAAAATGAATATTATCGGTACGTTAACAGAGGCTCAGATCATAGAAGGTTTGGTTGATTTGGGTTGTGAAGTAAAAGTTGAAGAAATATTGCTGAACAATAGATTGTAATCTGTATTGCTAAAGTAGTGAAATTTGGATAATATAATAGTGGGGAGTGAATAGTGGGGAGTGGGGAGAAACGAAGTTTTTTACTCCCCCACTTTCCACCATTCACTCCTCACTAATGCAAAGGAGGATTACAATTTAAATGTCACAAAAGATAGATGACAGAATATTAAGTAATGTACAAAAGCCAACAAGGTACATAGGGAATGAATGGAATAGTATACATAAAGATCCTAAGCAGGTAGATATTCGATTTGCTTTTTGCTTTCCTGACGTATATGAAGTAGGTATGTCCCATTTGGGAATGAAAATATTATATCATATGCTAAATGACAGGGATGATGTTTATTGTGAAAGAGTCTTTGCCCCATGGGTTGATATGGAGGAAAAGATGAGAGAAAACAACATCCCTTTATTCGCTTTGGAGAGCGGAGATGCGATAGTTAATTTTGATTTTGTAGGTTTTACACTGCAGTATGAGATGAGCTACAGCAATATTCTGAATATGTTGGACCTTGCAGGTATTCCTTTTCTTTCCACTGAAAGGGAGGAACACCATCCTTTTGTATGTGCAGGAGGACCTTGTGCCTATAATCCGGAGCCTCTTGCTGAAATTATAGATTTTTTTATGATGGGAGAGGGCGAAGAAGTATTAAATGAAGTAATGGATGTTTATCTGCAATGGAAGCGTTCTAAAGGCACCAGAATAGAGTTTCTGGATATGGTAAGTCAAATAGAAGGGGTATATGTTCCACAATTCTACAATGTTATTTATAATACTGATGGGACAATAAATAAAATAGAAAGAGCAGCAGAAAAATATCCCGGGAAAATACGCAAGAGAATTATAAAAGACCTGGATAATGCCTATTTTCCCGAAAAAATAATTGTCCCTTTTATGGAAATTGTCCATGATAGAATTATGCTTGAAATATTCCGTGGATGTACGAGGGGATGCCGTTTCTGTCAGGCAGGGATGATATACCGGCCGGTAAGGGAAAGGACCCCGGAAAGATTATTACAAATCGCACAAGCTTTACAAAAAAGTACCGGTTATGAAGAAATCTCCCTTTCATCGCTCAGCACCAGCGATTATAGAGCTTTAGAGGACTTAACCCAACAGTTGATTGAGATGACGGAGAAGGAGAAAATAAATTTATCTCTTCCATCCCTGCGGATCGATTCCTTTTCCCTTGATTTAATGGAGAAAGTACAAAAAGTTAGGAAGAGCGGCTTAACTTTTGCCCCTGAAGCCGGAACACAGAGAATACGGGATGTGATAAACAAAGGAGTAACTGAAGAGGACCTTATAAAATCTGTTACGCTTGCTTTTGAAGGCGGATGGAATAACGTTAAATTGTACTTTATGATTGGATTACCGACTGAAACTATGGAAGATGTTGAAGGAATTGCAGATTTGGCCCATAAAGTAGTAAATGCCTATTATTCTGTACCAAAAGAAAAACGCAATAAAGGATTAAATGTTACTATCAGTACGTCTTCTTTTGTACCCAAGGCTTTTACACCTTTTCAATGGCAGGCGCAGGATACTATTGAACAGTTGAAAGAAAAACAAATGCATCTTAAAAGCAGAATAAAGAGTAAACAAATAACTTATAATTGGCATGAATCTCATGTGAGTTTCCTGGAAGGTGTATTTGCACGGGGCGACAGGAAGTTATCCAAGGTTTTAATCCAGGCGCACAAAAAAGGATGTAAGTTTGACGGATGGAATGAACACTTTAAGTTTGAAAAATGGATGGAAGCTTTTGAGGAATGTGAAATCGATCCGCTTTTCTATACTTCAAGGACCAGAGAGTATAGTGAGGTGCTCCCATGGGATCATATAGATGTTGGGGTTACTAAAAAGTTTTTGATAAAAGAAGCTGAAAAAGCCTTAAAGGGAGAAACTACGCCCCATTGCAGGCAAAATTGTACCGGATGCGGTGTAACTATATTTGGAGGGGGTGTATGTGTTGAGTAGGGTTAGATTAAAGTACACAAGGGAAGAACCGGTGAAATATATTTCCCACCTGGATCTATTAAGAACTTTTAACAGGGCTATTAAAAGGGCCGGAATTCCTATTGTTTATTCACAAGGCTTTAACCCGCACCCGATAATATCCTTTGGACTACCTTTGCCAGTAGGGGTTACAAGTGAGTCAGAATACATGGATATAGAATTAGAGGCTGACATGGATCCTCAAAATATAATTGAGCAATTAAATAAAGCATTGCCTGGTGGTATACGTATTACTAAAGCAGTTCAACTGGGCGATAGGGCAGATAAGATAGCGAGTGTTATAGCGCTGGCCGATTATAGGGTTATGGTTGATTTAAAGAAAAGGATGAATGTCAGCTTTTCGGAGCAAATAAACAAGCTGTTGGAATCTGATGAAATTTTAATAGAAAAACAGGGAAAGAAAGATGTGAAACTAGTTAATATACGGAAAGATATACATCATTTAAGAGTTGAACAGGAGAATGGGGATCATATTGTGCTTGGCATGAGATTAAGTGCAGGAAGTTCGTCTAATTTAAAGCCGGAGTTGGTTGTACAGGCTTTAGAAAAGTATATTCCTGATTTTGAAGTTGACTTTGTTAAAATTCACCGTATGCGATTATTGCTTGAAAACGGCCTTGAAATATAGATAGGGGTGCGTTGCAGGAGGAATACAATGTCAAATGAGATAATTGTAGACATAAGTATGGGACAAACAAGGGTGGCTTTGTTGGAAGACAAAGAACTTGTTGAACTATACATAGAAGGTCCTGCCCATCAGGGAATGGTGGGAAATATTTATAGAGGTAAAGTGATTAGTGTCCTTCCGGGTATGCAAGCTGCTTTTGTGGATATTGGGTATGAAAAAAACGCTTTTTTATATGTCAAGGATATTATAGTTAATGACCAGGATGATAATGATTCAGATGAATATTGCGAAATATGTGGTGACAATCCTACAGGGATGAATATCACTGATATAGTGAAGGTTGGACAGGAAATAACTGTTCAAGTGGTAAAAGAGCCTATAGGGACAAAAGGTCCACGGGTTACAACAAATATTACACTGCCGGGGCGTTACCTTGTTCTTTTGCCAAATGCAAACCATATTGGTATCTCTAAAAGAGTTGATAGTGAAGATGAGAAACGACGACTGAAAGCGTTGGTGCAAAACATAAAGCCCAAAGATATGGGAATTATTGTCCGTACTGAAGGTGAGGGGAAAGAACTATCAGATTTTACGCATGACCTGAACTTCCTTCTTAAATTATGGAGTAAGGTGAAAGCTGCAGAAGCATCGGGGCCGGTACCCCGCATGCTGCATAAGGACTTTAATTTGCTGTTTCGCTCAGTGCGGGACCTATTTACAACCAACATAGATAAATTTGTAATTAATGACAAGGAACAGTATGCAAGGGTAATTGAATTAACAGACATGCTTTCTTCTGCATTGACGCAAAAAGTAGAATACTTCAGTAAAGACTATGATATTTTTGAATATTACCAAATTAAGGGGAAGATCAGTAAAGCATTAGAAAAAAAAGTATGGTTAAAATGCGGGGGATATATCGTAATAGATCAGACAGAAGCCTTGACGGTTATTGATGTCAATACCGGGAAATATGTGGGCGAAACAGATTTGGAAGATACAGTATTAAAAACCAACCTGGAAGCTGCTAAGGAGATTGCCAAACAATTAAGGTTGAGGGATATTGGCGGAATTATAATCATTGATTTCATTGACATGCACGGGCAAGAACACTGGGATAAGGTGATCGAAACATTAAAACATTACCTGAAAAAAGATAAGACTAAAACAACTGTAGTAGGAATAACACATCTTGGACTGGTAGAAATGACTAGAAAAAAAGTAAGAGAGCGCTTATCTACCATACTAAGGGTTGACTGCCCGAACTGCAAAGGTACAGGAAAAATCTTAAGAAATTAAGAAAAAATTAGCATTGACAATGTTGTTAACATATGCTAAAATGTAGCGGTAGCCGCATGGGTCAGGTTTTAAAACGAACTTTCGTACCTGTATCCAGCGAGACTGGGTTGAGGAGGTGCAGATAATGTACGCAATTATTGAAACTGGTGGAAAACAATACAAGGTTCAAGAAGGAGATATTTTATTCATTGAAAAGCTTGCTGCTGAAGAAGGAAGTGCAGTAAAATTTGATAAGGTGCTGGCAGTTTCCAAGGATGACAGTGTGAATTTTGGAACTCCTGTATTGAACGGTGTAAGTGTGGATGCAAAAGTTTTATCCCATGGAAAAGGTAAAAAGATTATTATCTTTAAGTATAAGCCAAAAAAAGGCTATAGAAAAAAACAGGGACATAGGCAGCCATACACTAAGGTACAGATTGAAAAGATCAATGCATAATTTTTTTGTGGAATATGATTCATGCAGAAATTTTTAAAGACGAGAATGGAAATATTGTAAAGTATAAAATATATGGACATTCTGGATATGCTAAAACCGGAAGTGATATTGTTTGTGCAGCTGTTTCAAGTGTCAGCCAGGCAGCTGTTCTGGGACTTACCAGAGTTTTAGGAATTCAGGTAGGTCTTGAAATTAAAGATGCTTATCTTGAATGCATACTTCCTGAAAAGCTTGATGAATGTATTCGGCAAAAGGCGAATATCATTCTAGAGACGATGGTTTTAACTTTAAAAGAATTTGAAGACCAGTATAGTAAGTATGTTCAGGTTCTTGAACAGGAGGTGTAAAGATGTTTAAAATTAATATTCAATTATTCGCACATAAAAAAGGTGTAGGTAGTACTAAAAACGGCCGTGATAGTGAAGCTAAAAGACTTGGTGTTAAAAGGGCCGATGGACAATTTGTGTTAGCTGGAAATATCCTGGTAAGACAAAGAGGTACAAAAATTCACCCTGGTGAAAATGTTGGCAAGGGTAGCGACGATACTTTATTTGCTCTTATCGATGGAAAAGTTAAATTTGAAAGAAAAGGCAGAGATAAGAAACAGGTAAGTGTATATCCAGTTGAAGAGGCTGTAGCACAATAAACGTTTTAAAAATAAAATCTCAGATGTAAAGTCTGAGATTTTATTTTTATTAAAATAGCTTGCGTAAAAAAAATAGACAAAGGCACGGAAGAAACTGTTGAAAAAGTCTGCCTTTATCCTTATGTCAATGCTCCAAGCTAATAAATAATAAGCTGTATATTTGCCTATACTAAAATTATTAAACGCACAAAGAGAATTTGAGGTGAGACATATGTTTGTAGATACAGCAAAGATATATATAAAAGCAGGAAATGGCGGCAATGGGGCTGTGTCATTTCACAGGGAGAAATATGTCCCCGCAGGGGGTCCTGATGGTGGCGATGGAGGAAAAGGTGGGGACGTTATATTTGTCGTTGACAGCGGATTAAGCACACTTATGGATTTTAGATATAAGAAGAAATATAAAGCTGAAAATGGAGAAGACGGCAAAGGAGGTAAATCTTTCGGAAAAAATGGAGAAGACCTGGTAATAAAAGTTCCTCCAGGAACTATTATTAAAGATGCGCTTACCGATATAGTCATTGCAGATATGGTAGAGCCTGGTCAGCAGTTTGTTGCAGCAAAAGGCGGTAAAGGCGGTTGGGGCAATGTGCATTTTGCAACGCCTACAAGGCAGGCACCAAAATTTGCAAAAAGCGGAGAACCGGGCGAGGAAAAAGAAGTTATTCTTGAATTGAAATTATTGGCTGATGTTGGCCTTATAGGATTTCCTAATGTAGGAAAATCCACTGTATTATCAGTGGTTTCCGAAGCCCGGCCTAAAATTGCAAATTATCATTTTACGACTATAAACCCTAATTTGGGTGTAGTGAATTTAGGGGAAGGAAACAGCTTTGTACTTGCAGATATTCCTGGACTAATTGAAGGAGCTCACGCCGGTATTGGGTTGGGGCATGAATTTTTAAAACATGTGGAACGGACACGTATGCTTATTCATGTGGTGGATGTATCAGGGATAGAAGGACGAGACCCTCTTCAAGACTTTGATACAATTAATAAAGAACTTGCACAGTACAATCCCAAGCTAGCCAAAAAATTACAAGTTGTAGCAGCAAATAAGATAGATTTGCTGGAAAATGAGGAAGCATTTGAGAAGTTTAAGGATGTCATTGAGCAGCGGGGATATAAAGTATTTGGTATTTCAGCTGCCATCAATAAGGGGGTTAGGGAACTAATGCTGTATGTTTCCGGCAAATTAAAAGAACTTCCGCCACCTGCCATATTTACTGAAGAAGACGAAGAAATGAAAGTATATAAAGTAGAAGAAGAAAAGCCTTTTACCGTTAAAGTTGAAAATGGCATTTATATCGTCGAGGGAAAATGGGTACAAAAGATTGTTGGTTCTACTAATTTTAATGATGCCGAATCGCTGCAGTATTTCCAAAGGGCCCTGAAAAGAAAAGGGGTTATACAGGAATTGGAGAACATGGGTATTCAAGAAGGAGATACTGTAAAAATATATGATATAGAGTTTGACTATATGCGATAAATTTTATTAGAAATATATAGACAAAAAGCTGTCCTCTGTAGTAAAATATGTTTATATTAAATAATTATATGATTTTGAACTGGAGGGGCAGCAATTTAAACTATGACGTGCTTTAATTGTGGGAACTGTAAACTTGGAGATTCCGCTTACTTTTGTTTGATGAAGAATGATTTTGTTCTTAACGAAAAAACGGTCACAGTTATTGAAAAAAATAGGAGTGGATGGAAAAAGGGCGACCCAAATTATGAACTGCATAGAAGAAAATCCAGAAAAGAAGTTGAAGTATAATTAGAGAGATACGGGATAGACTTTGGTCTATCTCTTTTTGATTTGCAAGTGGACAGCGGGTAATACGTAAACTACTGTATTTAGTCCTTATTGTTCGCTGCCCACTGTTCACTGTTCACTTATATACGAAAGAAGGTTGATATAATGTTATCCAGTAAGCAGCGTGCATATTTGAGAGGTCTTGCAAATAATATACCTGCCATTTTTCAGATTGGTAAAGGTGGTATTGGTGATAATCTTGTAAATCAAGTTAACGATGCCCTTGAAGCGAGAGAGCTTGTAAAGGTACATGTTCTAAATAACTCATTAATGGATACCCGCGAAGCATGCAATGAATTGGCTCAGGCGACAGGCGCTGAATCTATTCAGGTCATTGGCAATAAATTTGTACTATATAAGGAATCTAAAGAAAATAAGACCATTGAACTACCCTAAAAGAAAAATAAATTTTCAAAAATATTGTATTTTGCACAAAAAAAGTATATAATAGAATATAGATTAACCACGTGCCACATACAGTATATATGACCTCTCTTCTAATTTTTTAGGGATGTCCATAATATACCGGTCTTAAGCTAGTGGAAATCCAAAAAAATTGAGAAGGAGGTTATAAGAATGGCAGATAAAAATCTTACCTGCAAAGACTGCGGTGCAACTTTTGTTTTTACTGAAGGCGAACAGCAGTTTTATGCTGAAAAAGGCTTTACCAATGAACCTACCCGTTGCAAAGAATGCAGAGCGGCCAAGAAGGCTCAAAGAAACAATGCACCAAGACGACAAGGTGGAATGTCCAATAATAGGGGTAGAAGTAGTGCTTTTGCAAGATTCTAATTTTAATTAACAAAAAAGGCTCACTATATAATAGTGAGCCTTTTTTGAATATTTCTCAAACTTCTCGGGACTAATTACCTATATCTTTAAACTGCCAGTTAATTATAAAATAAGTATAGATTATTTTTCCATTCGTTCTATATACATTCATTTAATTAGTATTATATATATATTTACTGATAATGATTTTACATGGCAGATAAAGTCAATAAGTTCACAGTTCACGGTTCACAGTAAAAGCTATTCAATCGTTTACTGCTGTGAACTGAGAACTGTTAACTGTGAACCATATAGTTGTGATTTTCGGATTTAAGAATTTTGTCAGAAAAAGAAGGATTTTGATCACCATATATTGAATATATATACATATAAATAGACTATAACGGTTGGAGGAATATATATGTCAGGAGAAAAAAGGTTTAGAAGCAGTATGTTTGGTTATAAGAAACAGGACGTTTATGAATTCATAGAAAAGCTGGCAAAAGACCTGGAAGAGCAAATAAAAATCAAAGATGATGAGCTCGTTGCCTTAAGAAACCAGAATCAGGATTTGAAAAAGCAGGTTGAAGAGTTAACAAATAAGTTAACGGCAATTGAAAGCGGTCGTACATACATAGCCGATGCTATTATCAAAGCAGAAGAACAGGCAAAAAAAATTATTGATGATGCTGTTAGAGAAGCCGGGCTTAGGAGACAAGAACTTCAATTAAAAATAAATGAAGAACAAAATAAATTGGAAATGGTAAAAAAAGAGCTTCGTGAACTGAGGTTGGAAGCTATTGATAGAATTAAAAGATATGAGCTGCAGTTGGTTGAACTGGTAGAAGAGGAAGAAATTGATGCAACAGCTGAAACGGAACAAGAGGCTGCTGTTACTCAAGAGGAAGAAGTAGAACAGATAGATGGCTGAAGGAGATAGAGATAAAAGATTAAGATAAAGATTAAGGTTGAGCTTGAAACTGGCATTCTTAATCTCAATCTTAGTCTTTTTTTTATGATTATATATAGCAATTTTGCGAATATAATTATATAATATACACTAAATATGTTTTGGAAACTTGAAAAAGGAGGAATTGCAATGGAGCAAATACTTGAAATTTTAGAAAGAGATAACAGGATTACACCGGAACAAATCGCCGTAATGTTAAATCAGAGCGTGGAAGAAGTAAAGGCCGCTATTAAAAAACTGGAAGATGAACAGATTATATTAAGATATAAAACCCTCATTAATTGGGAAAAGACAGATAGGGAGTTTGTTACTGCATTAATTGAGGTAAAAGTAACTCCTCAAAGAGGGGAAGGCTTTGATAAAGTAGCTGAAAGAATATATAAATATCCTCAAGTTAAAGCTGTTTATCTGATGTCAGGTGGTTTTGACCTTACAGTAATCATTGAAGGTAGAACAATGAAAGAGGTTGCACTTTTTGTTGCTGAAAAGCTGGCGCCTATGGAATCAGTGTTAAGTACAGCTACTCACTTTGTTTTGAAAAAGTACAAAGACGAAGGTGTAATCTTTGAAGAAAAAGAGAAAGATGACAGGCAGGTGATTACTTTATGAAAATAGATGAAATGCTTTCACCTGCAGTTAAGAGTATCAAACCTTCCGGAATAAGGAAGTTCTTTGATATTGTAAGTGAGATGAAGGATGCAATATCCTTGGGGGTAGGTGAACCTGATTTTGTAACGCCCTGGCGTGTAAGGGAAGCAGGAATATATTCACTGGAAAAAGGCCATACCCATTATACTTCCAACCTGGGGTTGATTGAGCTTAGAAAAGAAATTGCTGCATATCTAAGCAGAAGATTTAATGTTACATATAATCCTAAGGATGAGATTTTAGTCACAGTAGGAGGAAGTGAAGCAATTGACCTGGCTGTAAGAGCTCTGGTTTCTCCGGGTGATGAGGTGCTAATTCCGGAACCAAGCTTTGTTTGCTATAAACCCTGCACGTTGCTTGCCGGGGGAGTGCCCGTACCAATTGTAACGAAAGCAGAAAATCAATTTAAGTTAACACCGGAAGAATTAAAAGAAAAGATAACTTCTAAAACAAAATTGTTAATGTTACCTTATCCCAATAACCCGACAGGCGGGATCATGACTAAAAAAGACCTGGAGGCAATAGCAGAGGTAATAAAAGATACTGATATATTGGTTCTTAGCGATGAAATATATGCAGAGTTGACTTATGAAGGTTCGCATGTTTCCTTTGCAAGTCTTCCAAATATGAAAGAAAGAACCATACTAATTAATGGATTTTCTAAGTCTTATGCTATGACCGGTTGGAGGTTGGGATATGCTGCGGGACACCCTTCCATCATAGGAGCTATGACAAAAATACATCAATATGCCATCATGAGTTCACCCACAACAAGCCAGTATGCTGCAATAGAAGCATTAAAATACTGTGACGAGGATATAAGATATATGGTTAAAGAATACAATTATAGACGCAGAATTATTGTAGATGGACTCAGAAAGATGGGATTAGACTGTTTTGAACCGCTGGGAGCATTCTATGTATTTCCTTCCATTCAAAAAACCGGGTTATCGTCTGATGAGTTCTGTGAAAAACTCTTATATGAAGAAAAAGTAGCAGTAGTTCCAGGAACAGCTTTTGGGGATAGTGGAGAAGGATTTATAAGGTGTTCTTATGCTTATTCTATTGATAATATCAATGAAGCTTTAAAAAGAATAGGACGATTCGTTAAAAAGTACATTTAGTATATGTTAGTGGGGAGTGGGAAGTGGAGAGTGGGGAGTTAGACCTGCAAAGCTATTCTTTACTACCCATTTTTCACTTTTGGATGAAAACCAAAGAGGAGGCTTTTATGGATATAAGGTTAGTAGCAATAGATTTGGATGGTACACTGCTGGATGCCAATAAGGAGATCAGTCAAAGAAATATAGATACCATAGGAAAAGTGATGGAAAAAGGAATCAAGGTAGTGATCTGTTCCGGAAGAATATTCATGGGTGCCAGAATATATAGTAAAATGATCGGGACAAAAGAGCCCATTATTGCATGCAACGGTGCTATTATCCGGAGCGTAACGACTGGTGCGACAATACACGAAGAATTGATTGATGTTGGAGAGTGTAAAAAAATTGTAGATATATTACACAACAGTAACATATATTTTCATGCTTACATAGGAGATAGTATGGTATCTGAAAGGATGGAATTCTCTACCTTCAGGTATTCACAAATCAATGAAAGATTTCCTGAGGAAGACAGGGTGGATATCAAGATCGTAGACAACGTATGGGATTACATAAAAGAGATGGGTAACCCGGTAACTAAATTTGTTGTTGTGTCGGAAGATATTGAATATCTTGAAACCGTCAGAGAAAAGTTCAAAGAGATGAAGGCTATTGAAATGGCCAGTTCGGATAAGAATAACTTTGAAATTATGCGTAATGGTGTGACTAAAGGGAAAGCGTTGAAGATTCTTGCACACCATCTGGGATACGCAATGGACCAGGTAATGGCAATAGGGGATAATGAAAATGATATTTCGATGTTACAGGCTGCAGGTTTTCCTGTTGCAATGGAAAATGGCTGGGATGAAGTAAAGAAAATTGCTAAGTTTGTAACCAGAAATAATAACCAAGATGGAGTAGCCTATGCCCTTGAGCAGATCTTGTTATAATAGAGATTCTGTTAAATTTTAATTTTCATGATTTTTTGTGCTGGATTGCAGTATAGTGTTAATATGCAAATAGTTGGGAGTGGGCAGTGAGGAGTGGGGAGTAAAACCGAAACCACTAAAAAAGTCCGGTTTAGCATATTTTTATCATTATTTGTGCCGGGTGTGCCCGAAGAAGGGATGCGGCTTGGAGACGGTTCGTCTGTCGAATGCGCTTTTCATGCGACTGAGGAACCGTCCCCATGTCAAAGCCTATATTTGTTTAAAACAAATTAGACAGATTTATTTTTTCCTTGCCAGGTATATGTTTAATCAGTAATTTTAATGTTGCACTTTCTGCCATAAAGTCTGCAACTTCTTTATAATGCACATACTGAGAGAGTTTAGCAAGCGTTATCTTGATTGCATCAATTTCTTGATGGTCAATTAAAGTCGTCATCCATTTTTCTGTTTTTTCCCATCCTTTTTGAATATCATCAAGTTGTTTTTCTGCAGCACTCCAGTTATTGGATTGAACTGCGTCCTCTAACTTATCTATTTTTGATAGGAGGTTATTTGAAGTAGTATTTAGCCAATAAATATATACAATAGACCCTAGGATAATAGTAATTAAAAGTGCAATTGAAATTTTAAAAGCCCTCACTTTTATTCCTCCTCTTCTTTATTTTTGAGTTGATAGTATAAATTGCCTTGTGTGTCTAAACTGGCAAAAAATACATCATTTATTTCATTAATACCGAATTTGGCCAGCTCTCCACTAAGCCACTGTCTATTCAAATTTGCCTTTCTAAGATTATTATAGTTAACTTTTCCATCCGAAATAAGAGTAAGAGGCAGTCCGTTATATTTGGTGGGTATATTTAAATCTTCGGCAGTGACTGGGCTCTTTTGGGATTTTGGTATGATGCTTAGCTGACCGCTGGTCTCTAATATTGCAAATTCAACATCTGCAATATTCGGACAGTTGTTTACCCGTAACTCTTCTAAAAGGTCATCCATATTGAAACGCAGGTTTTCCATTTCTTTTTCATTAATTTTGCCATTTTCAATCAATATACTTGGCGTACCGCTAATAATATTTCTGGCTTTTTCACTTTTAAGTGTTATGTATGATAGAACTACTTCTGCTATCATTAGTGTAATGATAGGCAAAATACCGTTGATTAGCGGTATACCCGTTGCCTGCATCGGAATTGCAGCCAATTCCGATATCATGATAGCTACCACTAATTCTGAAGGCTGTAGTTCACCAATTTGGCGTTTTCCCATAATCCTTAAAGCAGCTATAACAAGGATGTATAAAAATATTGTTCTAAAAAAAGTGATAAGCATTTTAAGTAAAGCACTCCTTTCCATTATTATTGTTTTTCTAAAAAACATATTTATATTCTATAACTTTGATAAAATGCAAACTTAAGGTTTTAATTTTTCGCTGGCTAATATATAATTTAAATAAAAAAGGTTTCAAATAAGCTTTAAAATAATGAAGCCTTTTTGAAACGCACGACGGAAAGTATTATATTAAGGAAAAATTTATACTTTCCTATGCGTTATAAGAAAACTTATAGAGAAAGAGCGGAGGTGTTGGTAATTTGGACGTCCAAAAATTAAAGAATTTGCTGCAGCAGGAAGAAGGTCCCAAACTGGATTTTAAAGCTAAACTTTATATATCTACCGAAAGTGAAAAGAAAGAATTAACCAAGGACGTCATTGCGATGGCCAACTCTCCTGGAGGGAGAGGATACATTCTTTTTGGAATTGAGGATAAGACCAAGGAAGTACTAGGCGTTGATCCTACACAATTTAGTGAAGAACAGATTCAGCAGATCATATATAACAGGTGCGATCCTCCTGTACCAATATGTGTTGATTTACTGGAATATCAAGGAAAGCAAATAGCTGTTTTAACAGTTTACAAAAGTAATCAAAAACCCCATCAGATGCTTCAAAATGGAGCATTTTACGTTCGAAGAGGTTCCACGACCGATACTGCCCGTAGAGAGGAAATAGCGAATATGCTTCAGGAAAACGGGTTATTTAGTTATGAAAGGGTTATTCTCAGAAATGCTTGTATAGAGCAGTTGGATAGTGAGCTGATAAAACAGCATTTCCCATTTGACCTTCTACTGTTGGAAGGTTTAGGTATTATCGGTAATGATACTGACAGCGGACAATACCATCCGACTATTGGAGGTATGCTGCTCTTTGGGCACAATCCTTATATTTTTTTGCCTCATGTTTATATAAAAGTGCTTTATAATAACAATACTAAACTATTCACAGGCAATATTCTTAGTATGCTGGATAATGTAGAAAGTTTTTTAGCAAGTATATGCAGTGATGCTAACTATCCTCTTGAGGCAGTTAACGAAGCTTTAGCCAATGCCGTTGTACATAGGGATTATTTGGACATTTCCAATGGCATTATCATGAAAATTTCATCCAAATATATTGAAATCATCAATCCCGGTGCAATGGTTTCGGGTAACAGAATCTACAAGGTTTATAATCAAAATCATCCAAAAAGGCGCAACCCATGGCTTTATCAAAGGCTATTAATGGTAGATAAAAAGAGCAGATTTTTAAAATACGGATTAGGAATCAATCGAATTAAAGAATACTTTAAGAATATCGGCAATGTGAAATTTGTTAATCTTGGTTCACAAAATTTATTTAAAGCCATATTACCGGGGTTTGAAATTTCAAGCATTCCATCAAATGATGTGTAAAATTTAATTAAAAAGTGGTTAATATCGTAATTTTAGTGGTAATTTTATTACAGATTTATAATATAAAACTAGACAGTCAGTAAGGGAGTGTATCAAATCATGAGAAATAATAATGTACAAGTGTTAACAAGAACAGGGATGTTATTAGCTCTTGCCCTGGTGTTTCAAAATCTGAGGTTGGTCATAGGCGCGGGACCTTATACACAGTTTATTATAGGTTCATTGGTAAATGCAGTATTAGTTGTAGCGGTAGGGACAGTCAATGTTTATTCTGCACTTATTATCAGCATTATTGCTCCGGTAGTCGCATACATGCAGGCACAATTGCCGCTTCCTGTATTAGTTCCTATTGTTGCTATTGGTAATGCGTTAATCGTTATCGTGTTCCATGTGCTTCAAGAGAAAAACCGGTATGTAGGTATTCTGGCAGGAGCTGTGGTAAAATCAGGATTTCTGTACTTTGCAGTTAAAATAATGCTTAATATGGTAAAAGGAACAATTCCTGAGCCTAAATTTGCTAAACTTGCCAACCTACTTTCATTTACCTTTAGCTGGCCTCAATTCATTACTGCTCTTATTGGGGGATTTATTGCAGTTATTATTTTGGGTACATTAAGCAGCGTATTAAGAAAGGAGCATTCAGAATAATTTGAAATTTATCAGGGCGCATTTAATATTTTTGAAGAATATTATGGAAAGAACGTTGCGGAAAGGCTTAGAGCCTGGAATAATATTCTTCAAAAATAAAATATACGTTCAATTTATCAATATTTATCAAAAAATAGTTGTCAATTTATAAAATATGTATTATAATAATTACTACGTGGTCGCTTAGCTCAGTTGGTTAGAGTACTTGCTTGACATGCAAGGGGTCACTGGTTCAAGTCCAGTAGCGACCACCATTTCTATGCCCAAATTAAATTTGATTTTTCGATGAGATGTCTTGGGAATATCAGGACCGTCCATATTGCCTGCTAAAATCTAAATTCGATTCATTAAAATATCGATAACCAATATTAAAGTTAAAAATAAATTAATGTAGTTATCGATGAAATTTGCGAAGTTTGTATTAAGGAAATATTGAATTTTAAACTTTGCTCATTATAAAAATTAACTTAAATTCTCAAAATAATTTATGTAAAAAATGAACAAACTGAATATGGATAAGAATTAATAGGAGGCAAGATGATGGGATTCTTTGACTTTTTCTTTAGAAATAAAATAGATGATGGAATAGCAGAAAACGATGCTGGTGATGTTTTACAACCAGGGTCGTCAAAAGTTAGATCCTTCAATGAAGAATTCTCGACAGAGCTGTACGATACACAGCTAGCTCAACCCTATGATTCTTACTTAAATAATGGTGTACAATTTCAGGAAGTTTCCAGAGCGCTTCGAGTATCCTATAACGGACTACTGGCGAAAAGCGGAGCTCAAGATGTCTATGCCATTGTAGGTTACGGCAATAATCTTAAATGGGAAGATGTAGAATACTATCCGCTGCAAAAAGTTGGTCACCAGACTTTTGAACTGATACTTCCTGTAAAAAGAGATGGCAATATTAATATGGCATTCAAAGATGGTGCGAACAACTGGGATAACAACTCGGGTATGAACTACAGTTTTAGTAATCATTTTTTTGAGGGTAGCTATTGATGCTACCCTTGAAATTTAAATTTTCGAAAACTAAAAAATATACACCTATTTTCGGAAAATTTCTTGACATCACCATTATATAGTGGTAAAGTAATATATGTCTAGAAAACAAAGAAGAAGTCATCCACTTCTCACCTTACGGTTTTTACTGGTAAGGTTAATATTTGGCTTTAACGTTTTATGTGATGTTGGTTATTTTGTACATAAGTGGATGGACTTTGTCCATCCATTTTTTATTTAAATTTTTTAGGAGGTGCACTACCATTAGCAAAGAATTGATGATTAATGAGGAAATCAGAGACAAAGAAATCCGGCTTATTGATGTTGACGGGTCTCAGTTGGGAATTATGTCTGCAAAAGAGGCGCAGAAGATAGCTAATTCTAAAAACCTTGACCTGGTGAAAATTGCTCCTCAGGCGACGCCGCCAGTGTGCAGGATAATGGATTACGGTAAGTATAAATTTGAGTTAGCTAAGAAAGAAAAGGAAGCTCGAAAAAATCAGCATGTGGTGAATATTAAAGAAGTTAGGATTTCACCTTCCATTGATGAACACGACTTTAACACAAAAATTAACCATGCATTAAAATTTCTTAAGGCCGGTGATAAAGTTAAAGTTACCGTTCGGTTTAGAGGAAGGGAAGTTAATCATTCCTCATTAGGTGAATCTCTTTTACAAAGATTTGCAGATTCTGTAAGTGAACTGGGAGTTGTGGAGAAAAAACCAAAACTTGAAGGTAAAAATATGGCAATGTTTTTAGCACCTAAACAATAAGTATAAAATGTCTTACTATAAATGTGTATAGCGTAATCAATATTTTACACTTGCATTCTTTGATTTAAAATAAAGTATGATTAAGTTAGCTCATAGGATTAATGTTTTAACTATGAACTAAGAACCATGAACTATTATTATAGTAAGGCTTTAAATAGTAAAAATTCTATAAATATAACTTTTGAAACTTTGAGAGGAGTGTACTAAATGCCCAAAATTAAAACCCATAAAGGGGCTGCAAAAAGATTTAGTCTTACCAAGTCTGGTAAAGTAAAGAGAGCAAAGGCTTTTAAGAGTCACATTCTTACAAAAAAATCAACAAAAAGGAAGAGAAACTTGAGAAAGACAGCTTATGCCAGTTCTGCAAATGAGGCAGTAGTAAAGAAGTTAATACCTTATAAATAAATAAGAAGGAATCGAAGGAGGACTAACTAAATGGCTAGAGTAAAAGGCGCAATGCATACAAGAAAAAGACGAAAAAAAATATTAAAACTTGCTAAAGGGTATAGAGGTGCAAAGAGCAAGCTTTTTAGAACTGCTAATCAGGCAGTAATGAAATCCCTTGTTTATGCATATGTAGGAAGAAAGAGAAAGAAGAGAGATTTCAGAAAGCTTTGGATTTCCAGAATCAATGCCGCTTCTAGAATGAATGGCTTAACCTATAGTAAATTTATTAACGGTTTAAAAAATGCCGGCATTCAGATGAATAGAAAAATGCTTGCCGAGCTTGCTGTAAATGATGCACAAGCTTTTGCACAATTGGTTGAAAGAGCTAAAGCAAGTTTATAATATGTTATATATTACGACTATATATAAATTTTGTTAGATAGGCCCGGAGACGGGTCTATTTGAATTTTTAACGGCTGTGTTAGAAAAACTGCCTTGAAGGGCGACATATTAAATAATTTTTGGTTATACTATAGATACCTTGAAATTATAATTAAATTTTGAATGGCTGCGGAGTATAACAAAGAAGGTGATTGTCATTATAATAAAGAATCTAAGTCGTCTGTTAAATTTTACTCCTACACAAGTTATTCCCCTTGGATTTGCATCAGTTATTTTGATTGGCGCTGTATTGCTAACCCTTCCTATAGCATCCAGGAATGGAAATAGTATCGGATTTATCAATGCGCTATTTACTGCAACCTCAGCTGTATGTGTTACAGGGTTGGTAGTGGTAGATACCTATACTCACTGGACTATCTTTGGACAGGTGGTTATTCTTTCTCTTATACAGATAGGCGGTCTTGGTTTTATGACAATGGCTACACTATTTTCGCTAATACTTGGGCGTAGAATTGGCTTAAAAGAAAGATTGCTAATAGCAGAATCTCTTAACCAGTATAGCTTGGAAGGGATGGTAAGGCTTACCAGACAAATTCTGCTGGGTACCTTATTGTTTGAAGGTGCAGGGGCATTAATTTTATCAATAAAGTTTGCCAGTGAATATGGATTGGCGCTTGGAATTTACAAAGGAATCTTTCACTCTATTTCGGCCTTTTGTAATGCCGGATTTGATTTGATGGGAGATAAAGGAAAGTTTAGCAGCTTGGTATCCTATGTTGATGATACGGTTGTAAACCTAACTATTATGGCTTTAATTGTGATTGGAGGATTAGGCTTTTCAGTATGGGAAGATATCTACAGAGTAAGAAGCTTTAGAGGATTAAAGTTACACACAAAACTGGTACTGGTTGTGACCGCAATCCTGCTTGTTTTTGGATTTATCATCTTCTTCCTGCTGGAGTTTAATAACCCCAAAACACTACAGCCATTAAGTATGAAAGGGAAGATACTTGCGGCAATGTTTCAATCGGTTACACCCAGGACAGCAGGATTTAATACCCTGTCATTGCCGGATTTAACCAATGCTTCAAAATTTATAACCATTATTCTTATGTTTATCGGTGGGTCTCCCGGTTCTACCGCAGGTGGTATAAAAACTGCAACTGCCGGTGTACTTTTCTTTGCTGTACTCTCGGTATTAAAAGGGTCCGAAGATACAAACATGTTTAAAAGAAGGCTAAACACCGAAGTAGTACTAAGATCATTAGCCATTGTTGTAATAAGCCTTGGTATTGTTATAGTTACAACAACAGTTTTATCAATATTTGAAAAGGCAACTTTTATAGAACAAATATTTGAAGCAGTGTCAGCCTTTGGCACGGTGGGTTTATCCCTTGGGATTACACCTAACCTTAATACTGCAAGCAAAATTGCTCTTATTATTACCATGTTCCTGGGAAGAGTAGGTGTGCTCACCATGGGACTTGCCCTTACGATTAAGATGCAAAAATCAAATGCAAAATATAAATATCCTGAAGGTAAAGTAATGGTTGGATAAAAGGAGGGAATACTATGAGTTCTTTTGTTGTAATAGGGATTGGAAGGTTTGGACGAAGTGTAGCTAAAACCTTGTACGAACTGGGCAATGAAGTCTTGGCCATTGACGAAAATGAAGAAATCATACAGGATATATCTGAATATGTAACCCATGCTGTTGCAGGAGACGTTACCGATGAAAATGTTTTAAAGTCTCTTGGAATTAGAAACTTTGATGTTGCAGTTGTTGCCATTGGAGGAAACATGGAGTCGAGTATTCTTGTGACGGTACTCTTAAAAGAGATGGGAGTAAAATATATACTTGCCAAGGCCCAAAGTGAACTTCATGCAAAGGTATTAAGCAGGGTAGGTGCCGACAGGGTAATACTCCCCGAAAGGGACATGGGAGTTAGGGTGGCACACAACCTTGTTTCCACTAATATCCTTGACTATATTGAGCTGTCCCCTGATTATAGCATTATGGAAATTACTGCGCCCGAGCATTGGGAAGGTAAGACTTTAAAAGAACTCAACGTCAGGGTCAGGTATGGTATTAATATTATGGCTATCAAAAACGGTACAGAAATTAACATATCACCCAAAGCAGATGATGTAATAAGGCAGGATGACGTTTTAGTGGTCATTGGATCGAATGATGACCTTAACAAATTAGACAGAAGGTAACCGGGAGAAAAAATAGCTATGTACATTGAAATTACCAGTACTGCAAATAAAATCTTTAAGCATATAAAGTCTCTTGGTTCTAAAAGTTACAGGGAGAAGTACAATGAATTTGTAATAGAGGGAGCGCGTTTAATAAAGGATGCACTTCAGTCTTCTGCACCTGTTAATACCATTGTGATAAATGACAGCTTTTTAGGACAGAGAGATAATAGTGAAATTTTAGAATTGATTTCTAAAAGTGACATTAAAATATATAAGCTTAACGACCGAATGTTTAAAGATATTTCTCATACAGAAACACCACAAGGTATTCTTGGAGTTGTTTCTACTAAGTTATACTCCATCAGAGAAATTATTAATAAAACAAATTTATCTTTTTACATTTTTTGTGACGGCGTACAGGATCCGGGAAATATGGGGACAATTATAAGAACGGCAGATGCGGCGGGGGCAGATGCTGTAATATTATCTAAAGGATGTGTAGATGTATATAATCCTAAGACAGTACGTGCGACAATGGGATCGTTATTTCATTTACCTATTATCAAGATTGAGGATACTGTTGAAGCTTTACTTTATTTTAAGCAAATGGGGCTGTGTGTTATTTCCGGGTACCTGTCCAACTCTGTCTATCACTTTGATGTAGACATGAAAAAAGGAGTTGTCATTGTTGTTGGAAATGAAGCTAACGGAATATCTGACGAGGTAATTAAACTTTCGGATTATTTAGTGAAAATCCCGATAATAGGTCAGGCAGAATCATTAAATGCGGGTATAGCGTCTGGAATATTAATGTATGAGGTAGTAAGGCAACGGATGATGTGAGTCCTTCCTGTAAAGTGTCAAATCTAAATTTGGGTTTAGATATATAAAAAAGCACTTTACAGGAAGGATTTTTTATAGTAGTGTAGAATGTGAATTTATACATCTAATATGAAAATAGTGGGGAGTGGGGAGTAAAACCGAAACCACAAAAAAGTCCGGTTTAGCATATTTTCATCATTATTTGTGCCGGGTGTGCCCGGTGTGGCAGTTCATCTGAATTTTTGACACATATTGGGGGCAGCATATGGAGGAATTAAAATATTGGCTATGGTTAACCAGCATTCCCGGGATAGGGAGCATCAAGATTTCAAAAATTCTACAAGTATTTCAAAATCCAAAAGAAGTGTGGAATGCTTCTAAAAGTGATTTAAAATGTGTAGATGTGCTTAATGACCAGGATATTGCCAATATCAGCAGTAAAAATTTGGATAAAGCTGAGAAAATATTCAAGGACATCAGCAGGTTGAGAATTGATGTTATCACCATCCGGGACGAAAGATATCCTGAAAGGTTAAGAAATATTTATGATCCGCCAGGTATTCTCTATGTTAAGGGGGAACTGCCTTCATGCAATATTGCAACAGTTGCTGTAATTGGGTCACGAAAAGCCTCTCCTTATGGAATTAATATCGCAGAGAAGCTTTCTTATCAACTTGCGCAAAGAGATATCATTATTGTCAGTGGTGCAGCCAGGGGGATTGATACCAGTGCCCATAGAGGAGCGCTAAAAGCTGGAAAAAAGACGGTAGCTGTTTTAGGATGTGGGGTTGATATTGTATATCCCCGGGAAAATGCAGAACTCATGCGTTACATAGAAAAGAGCGGAGCTATTATATCCGAGTATCCGCCGGGGACACATCCAAGTCCGGCTAATTTTCCGGCACGAAACAGGATTATCAGCGGGCTCTCTTGTGGAGTCATTGTGGTAGAGGCAGGAGAAAAGAGCGGATCACTTATTACCGTAGATTTTGCTTTAGAACAGGGCAGGGATGTTTTTGCTGTTCCTGGAAATATTGATAGTCTTTATAGTAAAGGGTCCAACAATTTAATAAAACAGGGAGCCAAAATAGTTACTTGTATTGAAGATATATTAGAAGAGCTGCCGATTAATAATATGGAATTATGTAATACTAATAATAGTCTGAAAAGTAAAGAATATTCCATGTATGGGAATTTGTCTGATGAAGAAAAAGTAGTGATTAGTCATTTATCAACTACTCCTGTACATATAGATGAATTATGTAGGAACTTAGAGTATAGCGTACAAAAGATAAATGCTATTTTAACGTTATTGGAAATGAAGGGTTTGATTTCACAAATCCCAGGTAAATATTTTGTTACAACTAATCAATTTTAATATTTTGTTTTACCTGGGATTAGATAGTATTTTATTGCTTGTACTATCCATTGGATTTGGGAGGGAAAAAAATGTCAAGTTATCTTGTGATTGTGGAGTCTCCTGCGAAAGCAAAAACTATAAAGAAATATTTGGGAAAAAACTTTAAAGTTCTAGCTTCTATGGGACACTTGCGCGATTTGCCAAAAAGCCAAATGGGTGTAGATATTCAGCATAATTTTGAGCCAAAATATATTACGATAAGGGGAAAAGGTGAACTTTTAAGCCAGTTAAAAAAGGAAGCAAAAAGTTCCGATAAAGTATATCTTGCTACTGACCCTGACCGTGAAGGCGAAGCAATATCTTGGCATCTGGCTAAGGTCCTTGAAATAGATGAAAATCAAAAATGTAGAATAGTATTTAATGAAATTACAAAATCAGCTGTTCAAAATGCAATTAAAGCGCCCAGGGAGATTGACGAAAATCTGGTAAACGCTCAACAAGCCCGCAGAATATTGGATAGAATTGTAGGATATAAGCTTAGTCCCCTTTTATGGAGAAAAGTGAGAAAAGGCTTGAGTGCGGGAAGAGTTCAATCAGTAGCCACACGATTAATTTGTGATAGGGAGGAAGAGATTGAATCTTTTGTTTCTCAAGAATATTGGACGATTGGGGCGACGCTGGTAAGCGAACAGTCTGCTGAAACTTTTGAAGCAAGATTTCACGGCTCTAAAGAGGGTAAAATAGAGTTAGGCAATCAACAAGATGTAGATAGAGTCATATCGCAATTAAAAAATGCGCAGTATACTGTCACCCAGGTGAAAAAAGGGGAAAGAAAAAGAGCACCTGCTCCACCTTTTATAACCAGTACCTTACAGCAGGAAGCCTCAAGAAAGTTAGGGTTTACCGCTAAAAGGACGATGATGGCTGCTCAACAGCTATATGAAGGAGTAGATATTAAGGGACAGGGAACGATAGGGTTAATTACTTACATGAGAACTGATTCCACCCGGATATCTAATGAGGCGCAAGATGCTGCACGGCAATTTATTGAAAAAAAATTCGGTAAAGAATACGTCCCTCAAAGTCCTAAACAGTATAAAAGTAAAAAAGGTGCACAGGATGCTCATGAGGCAATCCGGCCTACAGATGTATTTTTAGAGCCGGCCCAGCTGAAGGATTCTTTAAAGCCTGATCAGTATAAATTATATAAACTCATATGGGAGCGTTTTTTGGCAAGCCAGATGAAATCTGCAGTTTTTGACACACTAAATGTAGATATTGAAGCAAAAGATTACATCTTTAAAGCCAGTGGATCAAATATCCGCTTTCCGGGTTTTATGGTTTTATATGTAGAAGGAAAGGATGAAGAGTCTGAGGACCAGGAAGATACTATCCCAGAACTGATTGAGGGCCAAAAAGTAAAATTAAAAAAACTTGACCCTAAACAGCATTTTACACAACCACCGCCAAGATACACCGAAGCAACATTAATTAGAGTCTTGGAGGAAAAGGGAATTGGCCGTCCCAGCACTTATGCACCTATCATAACTACTATCATAGAAAGAGGTTATGTAGAAAGAGAAAAAAAGCAGCTAAAACCTACTGAATTAGGTAAAATTATAACTGATATCATGAAAGAATATTTCAAAGATATCGTAGATGTAGAATTTACCGCAAACATGGAACAGCAATTGGATGAAATTGAAGAAGGGCATAAAAATTGGGTAGATATTTTAAAGCAATTTTATAATCCTTTTGAAAATACATTAAAACATGCTGAAGATGAAATAGGACATGTAGAAATCCGGGATGAAGTTACTGATGAGAAGTGTGAAAAATGTGGAAGAAATATGGTTATTAAACATGGCAGATATGGAAAATTTCTAGCTTGCCCAGGTTTCCCTGAATGTAGAAATGCCAAGCCTATTTTAGAAGAGGCAGGTGTTAATTGTCCTTTATGTAGAGGGAAAATATATGTTAAAAAAACCAGGAAAGGAAGAAAATATTACGGGTGTGAAAATAATCCACAATGTGAATTTATGACATGGGATGAGCCTTTAAAGGAGGCGTGTCCCCGATGCGGTGGAATATTAATAAAAAATTCATCCAAAAAGTCCCGTAAAATTCATTGCTTTAATAAAGATTGCGGTTATGAAAGGAGCCTAAAATGATGACAGTTACCGTAATTGGCGGGGGACTGGCGGGATGTGAGGCAGCATGGCAGTTGGCTAATAGAGGAGTAAAAGTTAAATTATATGAGATGAAGCCAAAAAAGTTTTCCCCTGCACATCATTCTCCTTATCTTGCAGAGCTGGTATGCAGTAATTCATTACGCTCTGACCAGTTGGAAAATGCTGTTGGACTCTTAAAAGAAGAAATGCGGCTATTAAATTCATTGATCATGGAGTGTGCAGATGCAACAAGAGTCCCCGCTGGTGGGGCTCTAGCCGTTGACCGGACTGGGTTTTCTCAAATGGTAACCGGGAAAATCAAAAGTCATGAATTAATTGAGGTTATTAATGAAGAAGTAAAAAGCATACCGGAAGATGAATATGTTATTGTAGCATCAGGACCATTGACTTCTGATTTGCTTTCTGAAAGTATAAAAAAATTTGTAGGAAATGAATACCTATATTTTTATGATGCTGCCGCACCAATTATAACCTATGAATCAATAGATAAGGAAAAAGTCTTTAAAGCTGCCCGTTATGGCAGGGGGGACGACGACTATATTAATTGTCCTATGAACAAGGATGAGTATCTGAATTTTTGGCGGGAATTAGTGAATGCCCAGGTGGCAGAACTAAAATGTTTTGAGAAGCAGATAGTTTTTGAGGGATGTATGCCGGTTGAAGTAATGGCAAAGAGAGGGGAACAGACCCTATTGTTTGGTCCTCTAAAACCTGTAGGTTTGACAGACCCAAGGACCGGTCAGGAACCCTATGCTGTTGTACAGCTAAGACAGGATAATAAAGAGGGAACCCTCTATAATATTGTAGGCTTTCAGACTCATCTTAAATGGGGAGAGCAAAAGAGAATATTCAGCATGATACCGGGTTTGGAAAATGCTGAGTTTGTGCGGTATGGAGTAATGCATCGAAATACCTATATTAACTCTCCGAAAGTTTTGAACGCTATTTACCAAAGCCGGACAAATGACAAGGTATTTTTTGCCGGACAGATTACTGGAGTGGAAGGATATATAGAATCAGCTTCATCAGGATTGGTAGCAGGTATTAATATGGCAAGAATAGTTCAGGGAAAAGATAAATTAATTTTTCCAAAAGAAACTGCGCACGGTGCATTAAGCCATTATATTTCCGATGCCTGCATTACCAGGTTTCAACCTATGAATATCAATTTTGGGCTGATGTCCTCCTTAAATGAAAGAATAAAAGATAAGCGTGAGAAAAATAGGAGAATTGCAGCAAGAGCCATAGAGATTATTAAAAATATGTCGAATACTGAAAATTACAATTAATTAAAAAAATAAACAAAAAGTACCCTTTGACGGGTATTTTTTTATGCAAAAAATAAGCTTGCTTAAAAGCAAAAATAAAAAATAGTAAAAAGGTCCTAATCATATAGGCAATAAGAACTAAATAATTTAACAATTTCTTTCTTTACAATAATTTAAAAATTATGTATCATGATAATTAATGGAATTAATAACAAAAGTTAAAAAAAATATAGCGATTTTTGAAGGAATACGAAAGCATTTGTCGAATATATTAACTGGTAGTCATGCATAGGTAATATCAAATTGTGCGATGAAATTTAATATTAATCTATATCAATATATCGATAATTAATATTAAAGCTATATGGTTCACAGTTCACGGTTAACAGTTCACAGTAGTAAACGATTGGATAGCTTTTATTGTGAACCGTGAACTTATTGACTTTATCTGCCATGTGAAATTATTATCAGTAAATATATAAAAAAAAGTTAAAATAAATTAATGTGGTTATCGATGAAATTAACCAACTTTAAAATCACAATATTTAGTTTTAAAGTTGGTTAATTATAAAACTATAAGATATAGAAGGTGAAAATGTGGGTATTAGGATTTTTAACAACACTTCGATATTGGAAAGGGCTTTGGACGCTGCATGGTTAAGAAATGAAGCGATTTCCAATAACCTGGCAAATGTAGATACTCCAGGGTATAAACGGCAGATTGTTGAGTTTGAAAATTTTCTGGCAGAAGCTCTGGATAAAAAAAAGATTGAAGGATATAGAACGCATGACAAGCATATCCCTATTGGAAGGCAGCCTGCCAGAAATATACCAATTAAAATACAGGAAGACCGCACCGGAAGTCAAATGAGAATGGATAAAAACAATGTAGATATAGATGCGGAAATGGCATTACTGGCAAAAAATAATATATACTATAATGCCGTTGTCCAGCAATTAGCCAGGCAGTTTAACGGTTTAAAAACAGTTATTAAAGATGGAGGCAGATAGTCATGTCATTCTTTAAAGCTTTAGATATAAGTGCCAGCGGACTTTCAGCACAGAGATTGAGAATGGATTTAATATCCCAGAATATTTCTAATGCGGATACTACGAGAACTGAAAAGGGTACACCCTATAGAAGAAAAGTTGCTGTATTTGAAGAAAGAGATGGTTCACCTTCTTTTTCTCAATACTTATCCGAAAGCAGTAAGGCAAGGCTCAATACAAGCGGCGTGAGAGTAAGCCGCATCATTGAAGATTCTTCACCCTTTAAAAGGATATATAATCCAGGGCATCCTGATGCCGACCAGGATGGTTATGTGTTGATGCCCAACGTTGATATTATGACTGAAATGGTAAATATGATATCAGCTACCCGTTCCTACGAAGCAAATGTAACTGCAATTAACTCAACTAAAAGTATGGCAATGAAGGCATTGGAGATAGGAAAGTAATAAGACTTATATACAAGAATGGGAGGATCTTATGAAAATTAACAGTGTAGATAACATACAGCCGATAAAGATGAATAATGCAATATCTAATATCTCTTCTAAACAAGAAGTAAGTTTTTCTGAGTTTCTAAACAATGCAATCGGATATGTAAATCAAATGCAGCAAAACGCTGTCAAATCAAATGAATTGCTGGCGGCAGGCAAAGCCGACAATATTCATCAGGTTATGATTGATTCGGAAAAAGCAGGAATTGCCATGCAATTTACAATTCAAGTTAGAAATAAAATAATGGATGCGTATAATGAAATTATGAGAATACAGCTATAGTATTGTAACTTATTTCTATACTATTAACGATCATGCCGGACAAGCCCGGCACAAAAAATGATGAAAATATGCTTGATTGTTCAGGGCTTCGACATGGGGACAGTTCCTCAGTCGCATGAAAACCCCATGCGACAGACGAACCGTCCCCAAGTCGCACCCCTTCTTCCTGCTAAACCGGATGTTAGTACGACGAAAGAGGGTGAGATTTGGAGGCATTCCACGCCGCAAAGCACTAACTGCAAGATTTTCACGAACTAGTGGTGTGTTTCCATGTCTCGCTCGAACGTTTAGTGGCTTTTAACTCCGAGCTATTTTCATAATAATACTGATTGAGGTGTAGGTATGCCCGATATTTTAAGCAAAATTCCTCAGCAATTTATGGATTTTTGGAATAATTTAGATAAAAGTAATAGAATGAAACTTATCATTACCTCTGTAGTAGTATTTCTTAGCGTTGTTATTGCAGTGATTGCTGTTAGCAGACCGCAGTATCAACCGCTTTTTTCCCATCTGAATCCTAAGGATATAGGGGAAATGAGTAAACAGCTTGAGAAACTGGGAATTGATTATCGGCTCAGCGATAATGGTACTTCAATAGAAGTAAAGAAACAAGATATTAATAAGGCTAAAGTGTCGCTGGCGGAAGCCGGTTATCCTAAAAAAGGCATGACGTTTGAGGATTTGAATAAGACCAGTTTAGGGACTACCGATGCTGAGAGGCGAAAAAAATATCAGATTTATAAAGAAAGCGAACTCGAAAGAGCTTTGAGTGAAATGGACAACATAAGAAATGCAACTGTTAAATTAAGTATTCCGGAACAGAGTGCATTCTTTAATTCTAAAGAAAATGCTGCAAAAGCCAGCGTCATAGTTGATTCATACCAGGAACTTACTGAGAAACAGATTAAAGGGATAGAGAGGTTTATTGCAGGCAGCGTTGAAAATCTGGATCCTAAAGATGTAACCATACTTGATAATAACGGAAATATACTTAATGAAAACTATGACGACAGCACCAATGGGAACGCTGATAAACAATATGCATTAAAGCAGCTTGTGACAAGGAATGTAGAAAGACAGGTCAAAGAGCTTCTAACCGGGTTGGCGGATAATATAAGAGTTGCAGCCAGTCTTGAACTGGATTTTGATACATTGGTAACAAATAAAGAAGTTTTTGAACCTGTTGTAGATGGTAAAGGAATTATAAGAAGTTTTACTGAAAGAAAAGAAAATCTGACAAATGGTGCAACCGGGGGAGCACCAGGTACAGATACCAACCCGCCGACATATCCAAACGTAACGACAGGGGAAAATGGTGAATATCAGTTAAATGATAAAACAGTTAACTATGAAATTAATAAGGTTGTTACCCAGGCGACTAAAGAGATAGGAAAAATGAACAAAGAGAATTCGTCTATTACTGTTGCGCTGTTATACAATAGGCAACCCAATGTTCAAAGCGGAGGCAATAATACAGCAAATGCTGCACAGGCAGGTGCTGACGTCAATAAAATTAAAGGGATGGTTGCTTCGGCGACAGGAATACCTGTAGAAAAGGTTACAGTAGAAATTCTTGAATTTGCACCTGCGCAGGAAGCCAAACCGCCAATGGATATAATGCAAATGATGGAAGTCTACGGACCTATTGCATTGATTCTAGTCCTGATAGGATTACTTGTATTTGCAATTTTAATTTTCAAAAGAAAATCGGCAGAGGACATAGAACCGACAGTACAGGCTGTTACTTCAAAATATAATGTACCGGTCCGTGAAGAGGAATTATTGCCTGAGATTGATACGGAAGAAAGATCTGAAGTAAAAAAACAAATCGAGAAGTTTGTAAAACAAAAACCGGAGGCCGTTGCACAGCTATTACGAAATTGGCTGGCAGAGGACTGGGACTAATCATATGGAATTGGGGTGGAAATAGATGCCTCGTGGCACAAAAACAGAGCTGACAGGCAGGGAAAAGGCTGCAATGCTGCTCATTTCGTTGGGACCGGAGAAATCTGCTCAAATATTTAAGCATCTGAAAGAAGAAGAAATTGAGCAATTGACCCTTGAGATAGCCAATATAAGAACGGTAACACCGGCAGATAAAGAGAGGGTGCTGGAGGAATTTTATCAGATATGCCTGGCACAAGAGTATATTGCAGAGGGCGGTATCTCCTATGCAAAGGAAATACTGGAAAAAGCGCTGGGTACACAGAAAGCGCTTGAAGTCATTAACAGGTTGACAGTATCACTGCAGGTACGGCCTTTTGATTTTGTAAGAAAAGCAGACCCAAGCCAGCTTCTTAATTTTATTCAGGGAGAACACCCTCAAACTATCGCACTTATCCTTGCATATTTAAGACCAAATCAAGCATCAGCCGTACTCTCCGCTTTACCGCAGGAAAAACAGGCGGATGTTGCCAGAAGAATTGCTACAATGGACCGGACGTCCCCTGAAATAATCAAAGAAGTTGAAAGGGTCCTGGAAAAGAAACTGTCATCCCTTGTTACTGAAGATTATACGTCTGCCGGTGGAATCCAGGCTATTGTTGATATATTAAACTCAGTTGACAGGGGAACAGAAAAACACATCATCGAAACGCTTGAGATTGAAGATACAGACCTGGCAGAAGAAATTAAAAAGAGGATGTTCGTATTTGACGATATTATTACCCTTGACAGCAGGTCTATCCAAAGGTTTCTTAGAGAAGTGGATAACAATCAACTGGCACTGGCCCTTAAAGGTTCGAGTGAAGAAGTTCAAAAAATTATTTTTGCCAATATGTCTAAACGACTTGTAGAAATGATTAAGGAAGATATGGAATTTATGGGTCCTGTGCGTCTGAGAGATGTTGAAGAAGCACAGCAGAAGATTGTCAATATCATAAGAAAACTTGAAGATGCCGGTGAAATCGTAATTTCCAGGGGTGGAGGGGATGAAATAATTGTCTAAAGTAGTGAAAGCTTTTCAGATTAATCTGGGGATACCATATAAAATTCATCAGCCTGCTATAAATTTTGACAGTATAAAAAAAGTAGAGATTGATGCAGAATCTTTTTCTAATCATGAAAGAGAAAAAATACTTGATAATGCACATAGTGAAGCAGAAGAAATCATAAGCAATGCGCAGGAAATGGCAAAAAAGATTTTGAATGAAGCAAGACAGCAGGCTGAAGAAATGAGAAGATTGCTTTTAGATCAAGCAAGAGAACAGGGATATAAAGAGGGCTATGAAGAAATTACCATGAAAGCGGAATCAATACTTAAAGAGGCTGAAGAAATTAGAAGAAATGCCCAGGAAGAGTACACTGCTTTACTTGAG
The DNA here is from genome assembly GCF_002252565.1 of Petroclostridium xylanilyticum. Classification (NCBI taxonomy): domain Bacteria; kingdom Bacillati; phylum Bacillota; class Clostridia; order Eubacteriales; family Oscillospiraceae; genus Petroclostridium; species Petroclostridium xylanilyticum. Next base: position 374,023 of record NZ_NPML01000007.1, on the reverse strand, counting down.
TCTGCTGAGAAGGATATTGTTAATATTGTTTTAGATATAGCCAGGAAAATAATTGGAGATGAATTAAACTCCAGGCCGGAAACAGTTGGCAACATCGTTAGAGAAACACTGCTTAACTGTAAAGGTGTTGAAAGGGTATTAATTAGAGTATCAGCGGAAGATTATGACATCATTCGTTCCAATGCAGATGTAATATTAAGACAAAGCGGATATTCCGGAGAAGTTGAAATTAAAAAAGATTTGTCTCTTAACAAAGGTGACTGTATAATAGAAAGTCCGGCGGGTATTATTGACTCTAGCGTTGAAGTCCAATTAAAAGCTATAGAGGAAGCTTTTTATGATTTGTTGAATCAGGGAAAAGAGTGATATTTTGGCACTAAATATTAATTTGGAAAAATATCGAAAAGTTATTAACAATAGCTCCTTTATGAGATACCAGGGAAGGGTTTCGCAGGTTGTAGGCCTTACAATTGAATCCTGCGGACCGGCAGTAAATATAGGTGAACTCTGTCATATACAAAACAACAAAGGTAAGGATAGCATTATGGCAGAGGTTGTAGGGTTTAAACAGGATAGGGTACTCCTAATGCCGCTGGGAGATATGAGTGGAATAGGGCCCGGTAATATGGTAATTGCTACCGGACATACATTACGCGTTGCTGTCGGGGAAGGATTGATAGGCAGGGTTCTGGATGGACTTGGAAATCCTATAGATGGGAAAGGACCCTTAAAATTTACAAATTTCTATCCGGTTAATAATACACCTCCGGCACCTTTAACGAGAAAAAGAATATCGGAAAATTTATCTATGGGAGTAAAAGCCATAGATGGCCTGCTGACAATTGGGAAAGGGCAGAGAGTTGGAATATTTGCAGGAAGCGGTGTTGGGAAAAGCACACTTATGGGTATGATTGCCCGCAATTCCCAGTCTGATATCAATGTAATTGCTCTTATTGGAGAACGTGGAAGAGAGGTAAGGGAATTTATCGAAAAGGATTTGCAAGAAGAAGGGCTTAAGCGTTCCATTATTATAGTGGCAACCTCAGACCAGCCTGCTCTTGTAAGACTAAAGGGAGCATTACTTGCAACGGCAATTTCTGAATACTTTAGAGATAAAGGTATGGATGTACTGTTATTAATGGATTCTCTTACACGTTTTGCAATGGCGCAGAGAGAAGTAGGTTTGGCGATAGGAGAACCACCGGTATCAAGAGGGTACACACCTTCGGTCTTTGCTTTAATGCCTAAATTGCTGGAACGCGCCGGCTGTTCTGAAACAGGCTCTATTACGGGGTTGTATACTGTTTTGGTGGATGGAGATGATTTGAATGAGCCGGTTACCGATACCGCGAGGGGAATATTAGATGGACATATTGTATTGTCGAGAAGTCTTGCAAATAGAAATCACTATCCTGCAATAGATGTACTGGCAAGTGTAAGCAGGGTAATGGGAGATATTGTAACCAGGGAACATAGGAGACTGGCCGGTGAGATTAAAAGAGTGATGGCTATATATAAGGAAGCAGAGGACTTAATCAATATAGGTGCTTATGTAAAAGGAAGCAACTCAAACATTGATTATGCAATTGAATGTATAGACCGTATTAATGCGTTTTTAGTGCAGGATGTTCATGAACATTATCATTTTGAAGAGGTTATGAATGAAATGGAAAGAATTCTTGTTTGATAGGAGGATTTGTGAATGGCAAAATTCAATTATCGCCTCCAATCTTTGTTGAATGTAAAAAACCAATTAGAGGATAAAACAAAAAATGAGCTTGCTAAGCAAATTGCAAAGCTTAACGAAGAAAAAGAAAAACTTGAAAGCATATATAACCAAAAAGATGATTGTTTTTTGCGAATTACTGAAGAAAGCATTAAAGGGACGAATATTCATACGCTAAAACAGTACGGCAGCTATCTTTCTCTCATTAATAGCAGGTTAAGCCGCCAAAGGGAAAGTGTTAATAGCGCAGTCCGGGATGTCGATATACATAGAGAAAAGCTAATTGAAATTTCAAAAGAAAAAAAGATGCTGGAAATGCTAAAAGATAAAAAACTGCAGCAGCATCTATATAATGAGCTGCAGAAAGAAGAAAAGAAAACAGAGGAAGTCGTGAATTATAGATATATTACTGCGAAGTCCTGAACAATTAAGCACTTTTTCATTGGTTTCGGGCTGCCCCCGGACAAGGCCAAAAATGGATTACGATTGATGGTAATAGAATGGAGGATTTGGATGCCAGGTCCAAAAACAACTGTTGGAAACAGCAGTACGACGAATACAACTGCAAATGTGCAAAATAAAGAAAAAAAGCCCTTCAATGAAGAAGGTTTATTAACAAAGTTCCTTTTAATTATTATCATATTATTGCTTCTAAGTTTACCAATATTAGTTATTAAATTTGATATAAGAGGACTGGGACAAAAAGCCAGACCCTTGCTTGAAGATATTCCCTATATTCAAAAGATTTTGCCGGCAAAACCCGACCCAGCCGACCCTAAATATATGAATAAGAAAGAATTAACAAAAAATTTTCTGGAATACAAGGCAAAATATGAACAATTGAGCCTTGAAGCCAATGCTCTAAGGCAGGAATTAGAGAAGCTGACCAATGTAAAAGAAAACCTTGAGCAATTTTCTGCAGACCAAAGAAAGGTGAAAGAAGAAGAACTGCGCCTGCAGCAGGAAAAGCAGCAGCTTGAACAGGAAAGAGAACAGTTTTTTAAAGATATTAAAGATGCAAAGAAGACTGACTTTAAAGCCTATTTTGAAAAAATAGATAAAGAAAAAGCACAGCAATTATATCAGGAGATTTTACAAGAAGAAAAAGCAGATAAAAAAATAAAGGAATATGTCTCCTATTATGAAAACATGGATCCAGAAAATGCTGCAAAAATATTTGATGCGATGAGTACTTCCCAATCGGATTTGGTGGTTAATATTTTAAAATATATGAATAAGGAACAGGCAGCAGCAATACTCTCTGCGATGAAACCGGACATAGCAGCAAAAATAAGTGATGGGTTGTCTAAGGAATACCTGGAGAATGGGCAAAGATAGGAGATAAGCACTTTTTTGAAAGGAGGTGAGGAAAATAATGTATAATAGTCCAATGGTTGCGTTTTTGGGAAAATCTGTTTCGACAGATCTCCATAGCAGCTTTAGAAGAAGCTTTTCCGATGATTTCAGGTCAATTTTTAATGATTCAATGAGAAAAAATGAATTCAGCCAGGTTACACAAAAAGCAAGTAAAAAAATTGATGGTGTGTCTGAAAGGCTTAATTCAAAAAACTTTGACTCAAAAGGGCGCTTAGCAAATACTGGTTCTGGAAATGATGCTATACAATCCAAAAAAGTGAGAGAAAAAGATAATGAAGAGTCCAGCCAAAAAGGTAAAGTTAGCAGGGAAGACATTGAATTTTTGTCACAGGCTTCCGGTTTAAGTGTTCAGTGGATTGAACAACTGCTTAGTACCGAAGGTCCGGGCAGTGTGAGTGAAATGGAACAGTTGATAAGCGATGCGGGTATATTACCTTCAATGGTAGACAACGAACTCGCTAAAATAGCTCAACTGTTAAACAGCTTAAAAGATGCCGGACACATGGCAGCAGACAGTAAGATAGCAATTATTGACAAACTTCAAGGCCTTGTGAATCAGGTGGAAAATATCATTAGCGAACAAGATTCACAGTTTCAACAACAAGTTATAGGTATTGTAGATAATTTGAAGCAGGAAATATCCCAATCTAAGAAGGATATTGCCAAATCCATACTTTTACATAAGGCAATAGAAGAGGGGATCAATAAAACTGCGGAAGATTTGAACAAATTAAAAACTCAGCAAAGTACTGTCACCCAGGATGATAGCAAATATTTAGAAAAACAGGATAGTGAATTGAATACAGCGATGGAAGCAAAAGAAATTCAAAAAAATAACGAGGGCAACCATTCCCAAAGTGGCCAATCCGATCAAAAGGATTTTGCGTTCTTGGGCAAAGTTAAAATAGTTGACCTTCGAAGCAAAGAAACTGTAAATCAACCTTACCAGATGCCGTTTAATGAAGTTATGGAAATAAAATATAATAACCTGAATACAGGAATGATAAAGAAGCATTTTAACTTACAAAATATCAATAAGGAAAATATAGTAAAACAAGTGGTTGAAAATGCAAAATTTACTCTTTCCGATGACAGGTCAGAAATGGTAATGCAGCTCAAGCCTGATAACCTGGGCAAATTGGCTTTAAAGATAGTTACCGAAAGAGGAATGATGGTTGCTAAGTTCACTGCAGAAAGCCAGCAGGTGAAGGAAATTATTGAAGCCAGCCTGCCGCAACTGAAAGATGCGTTGGAAAGCCAGGGATTAAATGTAAAAGGCTTCAGTGTATCTGTAGGAGACCATAGTGCACAAAACCAGGCATTTGAAAGGGCAAGTAAGGGAAGATTAAAGAAAATCCTAAGTATTGAAGATAAGGATCACCTGGTTGCAGTTTCAGGTTATAATGAAGATTATGTTTTAAACAATCCTTATCAAGTATCTGACAGCAGTATTGATTTTACTGCATGAGAAAGGAGGCAAAAGATGTCGTTAACTCCAGTGCAAAATAATCAAATAATGGAAAATTATTTTACCATGCCGTCAAAACGAAATACCGGTAATCTTGGCAAAGATGACTTTTTGAACTTGTTGGTAACACAGTTGAAGTACCAGGACCCTTTAAAACCGATGGAAGATAAGGAATTTATTGCACAAATGGCCCAATTTTCATCACTGGAACAGATGCAGAATATGAATACCACATTTAGCAGCGTAAAAGCATTCAGTATGATTGGAAAAGAAATTTCAGCAACAGTTAAAGACGAAGAGTCCGGGGAATTAAAGGTTATTACCGGGGTGGCAGAAAGCGTAAGACTGGTAAAAGGGAAGACTTATGTAGTTGTAGATGGGAAAGATATTTTAGTAGATGACATTACTGATGTATTTGATGCACCATCCGTACAACCGGATAGACTCACAAACTTCACCGGAATGATAGGTCAAAAAGCTACAGGCGTTTTTGTTGATGCTGAAACGCTTAAGGCTATGGATATAACCGGTGATGTGGCTTCGCTTAAACTGATCAACGGAACCGTATACTCGGTAATAAACAATGCAAATGTTGTGATAGATGATGTAATGCTCAATGAAGATGAACAGGCTTCATTTACGGATTTAGAAACATATTTAACTGAAAAGATGGAAAAAGGTGAAGAAATAACAGCCATATTGGTTAGAAAAGATGCAGGCAGCGATATAGAAACCAAGGTAACAGTAAAGGGATTCCTCAAATCTTTTGAAGCTAATGAAGAGGGTGAAATTGTTTCTGCCGTAATGGATGGAATAAGGATTCCTGCCAATAATATTCACACGATTGGCAATTAGGCAACAGGCTGGTGATGCGATGAATGAAATAAATAAAATTCTGACAAGCAGAGTCGTTACAACGGGAAAACCTGTTTTTTCGGTGCCTTCAAGAAGTAATACTTCAGAGGCCGAAAGAGCCGGCGTTTTTGATGATATTTTAAGAGAGAAGCTATCAAATACACAGGAGCTGAAATTTTCAAAGCATGCAGAAGCCCGTTTGAAATCCCGGAATATCAGTATTAATCCGGAACAATGGCAAAAAATCCGTGACGCTGTTGCCAAAGCCGAAAAAAAGGGAGTTAAAGAATCTCTAATATTAATGGGCAAGCTTGCATTAGTGGTAAGCGTAAAAAACAAGACAGTTATCACGGCTGTAAGCAATGAAGAACTAAAAGAAAATGTTTTTACAAACATTGATGGAGCAGTGATCATATAAATAGCCGGACCTTGATAGGAGGCTATCTATTCCCGAACGATGGACGGAATAGCATATCAAAGGAGGTCGATTAACCATGATGAGATCAATGTTTTCTGGTGTATCCGGTTTAAGAGCTCACCAGACCAGAATGGACGTTATAGGCAACAATATTGCAAATGTAAATACAGTAGGTTTCAAATCCGGCAGGGTAACCTTCCAGGAAATATTCAGCCAGACCATCAGAGGGGCAGCTGCCCCGGATACTGCTACCGGACGTGGCGGTACCAATCCCATGCAGGTAGGTCTTGGGATTTCTGTTGCTTCTATTGACACTATTCATACAAGAGGCAGCCTGCAGAGAACCGACAATCCCACTGACCTTGCAATAGACGGAGAAGGATTCTTCATTGTAAAAGGCGGAGATTCTGATACATACAGGTTTACACGGGCAGGGAACTTTGGCATAGATAAGCTGGGAAATTTGGTAACAGCAGACGGAATGAATGTATATGGCTGGGACAGAGACCTGGAGACAGGAGGTTTTGATACTGAAAAATCTATAAAGCCTATCAACATCTATACAGGTAAAAGAATAATTTCTGCCAAGGAAACTTCGAAAGCAGTATTTGAAGGAAATCTGGATGCTTCTGAAAAGGTTATCACGGAGATTGTTGAACCGGGTACTTCGCCGGCAACAAATTTTGCTAGCCCAATCAGTGTTTCCGGAAATAACATGGATTTTCTCAGAAAAGTTGAAAAAAGCGAGGCAGAAGTTTTTAATGTACCTTATACAGTTTATGATAAACTTGGGAATGATTACACAATAACATTAACTTTTGTAAAAAATGAAATAGGTACAGACAGCGTAACCGGTAAACCAATAACTCAATGGTTTTGGTACGCTTTGCCTGATGACACACGGCAAGGGATTTTGAATCATGAATATAACCAAGAGAAAGGTTTAAATCCCACTGACCCTGGGGCAAAAGTACCTGATATAGACCCGGCTACTATTACTCCCGCCCAAGGAATTATAACATTTGATGAAGCAGGAAAGCCCATTGATGTAGAGCTGGATTCTGTATTGCTTCCAGACAACAAGCTGTCGACTGATATAACAGTTACTCCAAATGCAGGTACGGACGCCTTTGATATTACTTTGGATTTTTCAAATTTAACCCAATTTAAAGCAGACGGTTCGGTTAAAGCAACTGACGTTAACGGTTATGGCCCGGGTAAATTGGTTACATTTAACATCGGGACTGATGGTATTATCACAGGAATCTATAGCAACGGACAGCAGCAGGCGTTGGGTATGATAGCTCTTGCTTTCTTTGAAAACCCTGCAGGTTTGCAGAAGGTAGGGTCCAATTTGTATATCCCGACAACCAACTCCGGTGATTTCAAAAAAGGCTTGAAACCCGGTTCGGAAGGTGTAGGTACGCTTAGTCCCGGAACTCTTGAAATGTCCAATGTGGATTTATCAAGGGAGTTTACAGAAATGATTACAACCCAAAGAGGTTTCCAGGCGAATTCACGAATCATTACAACTTCCGACGAAATGTTACAGGAACTGGTAAATCTTAAGAGGTAATAGCCAATGGAAGGTGGGAAATTAGGGAAATCACTCTAATTTTCCAACTTCTTGTTGTTATATATAGGAGAGTTATGTTATTATGATAAAGGTGACTCGCTTTAACGGTAAGGAATTTTATGTCAATAGCGATATGATTGAATTTTTGGAATCTACCCCGGATACGGTGATTACTACTACTACCGGGAAGAAAATAGTGGTTTTGGAATCTGTAGAAGAGGTAATAGATAGGATTATTGAATATAAAAATAAAATTTATTATAGAGACAGAGAATTCAGGAAAGTAGAATAACTTAGAAGAATGGTATGAAAATAGTGCATGGTTCGTAGTTGGCAGTCAAAATATTAATTCTATAAACTATAAACCACGAACTACCAGCAGTTTTTATAATGATAAATCAAGCAATTGCTATTGCTAAGTGGGGTGTCTCAATGGATATTGCAACTATAATAGGCTTTGTACTAGGTTTATTTTTTATATTACTTTCTATAGCGATGGGTGGCCCGTTAATGCTTTTTTACAATGTCCCGTCTATCATGATAACTCTGGGTGGAACTTTTTGTGCTACGCTAATCCAATATCCTCTCGATAAGTTTATCAATGCTTTTAAAACTATAAAACATGCTGTTAAGGTAAGAGCATTGGCACCGGCAGAAATAATCAGAGGGATTATAGAGCTGGCGAATATCGCCAGAAAAGAAGGGCTTTTGGCATTAGAGGAAGCAGCAGCTCAAATTGATGATAAATTTCTTCAAAAAGGTGTTCTTTTAATAGTAGATGGTACTGATCCGGAACTGGTAAGAAATATTCTGGAAACCGAGCTTGCTTTTATCGAGGGAAGACATAAGGAAAGCCAGGGAATATTTGAGGCAATGGCAAGTTATGGTCCGGCTTATGGGATGATAGGTACATTAATAGGCCTTATTCAAATGTTAAATAAATTAAGCGACCCGTCAACCATTGGTCCGGCAATGGCAGTTGCCCTTATTACTACGTTTTATGGTTCCATTCTGGCAAATTTTATATTTACTCCCATTGCAGGAAAATTGAAAGTGCGAAGTGCGGAAGAAATTCTCTTAAAAGAGGTTATGATAGAAGGTCTTTTATCTATTCAGGCAGGGGAAAATCCAAGAATTATTGAAGAAAAGTTAAAAGCATTCCTTGCACCGAAATTGCGTGAATCGATTGGTAAAAAAGAAGAGGTAGAGGGTGTAGGTGCAGAGACATGAGCAGAAGAAGAAATTCCGAGGAAGTAAAAAAAGGTGCTCCTGAATGGATGAATACCTATGGAGATATGGTTACACTGCTTCTTACGTTTTTTATAATGCTTTTTGCCATGTCTACTATCGATGTGCAGAAATTTGAACAAATTATCCATTCAATTCAAGGGTCATTGGGGGTTAACTATGGAGGGACCTCGGTTAGCAAAGATAAATTGGCTACCGAAGGACAAGAAGATTACCCTGATTTGCAAGACTTTGTAAAAAATATAAATTCCCCCGGTGGGATGAGCGAAGTCCTAAAAGAAGCCCAGGATATGGAAAAGATCTATTTTCAAGTAAAAGCATATATTGATAAAAATAATCTGGGGGATTCAGTGGAAATAACGAGAGATAAACCCGGCCTGCTGATAAGATTTAAAGACAATGTTTTATTTGATTCGGGAAAAGCAGATTTAAAAGAGGATTCAAAAAAAATATTAAAATATATTGCCGGGATGTTGAATGAGTTTACCCAGGATATCAGGGTAGAAGGGCATACTGATAATGTTCCCATACACACCCCACAATTCCCAAGCAACTGGGAATTGTCTACACAACGGGCCGTAAATGTCCTTAAATATTTTATCGAAGAAAATGGGTTCAACCCTGTAAGATTATCTGCTGTTGGGTATGGTGAATATCACCCGGTTGCAGACAATTCCACAGAAGCAGGGAGAAGGCAGAACAGGCGTGTAGATATCGTTATCTTAAAAACCTATGTTGCAGATGAGATTTCTTCTGAAAAGGGGGACAATAAAGCGAATGAGCAAAGGTAATTTAATATTGTTGGGAATTATATTAATTCTTGTCCTTGCAATAGCCTTTGGAATAGGCTGGTTGGTTGTTTCCGGAGGACAGGATAATAAGGAAGCAGAGGCTAAGCCTAAATATGATTTAAAAAAATCAAAATTATATGCTATTGCCGGGGAACCGATTGTTTCTAATCTGAATACAGGTGACGTAAAAGATAAAAAAGTAATACGGGTAAAGGCGCAATTAAGAGTTGCTGATGATAAAATAATAAAAGTACTAACAGAAAGAAATGTAGAGATCGTTGATATCATGATTTCTATTTTAAGAGCTAAAACGCCGGAAGAAATGATAAAGCCTGATGCCAAGGAAATCGTAAAAAATGAGTTAATCAATAAGATTAATAAGGCTTTTAACACCGATAAGGTTTTGGATGCATTTTTTGAAGAATTTATAGTACAGTAGGAGGTGGTTAATAATGGGTGATATTTTATCACAGAGCGAAATTGACGAGTTGCTTAAAGCATTAAATGCCGGTGAAATTGATGTAAACCAGATGAAGACCACCACCCATGAAAAAAAGATCAGGAACTATGATTTCAGAAGGCCCAATAAGTTTGCAAAGGACCATTTGCGGACGTTAAATATTATTCATGAGGATTATTCCAGGTATATTACAAATTTTTTGTCAGCCTATTTGAGAACCTTGGTTCATGTTGAAGTTATTTCAGTTGAAGAAATCAGTTATCATGAATTTAATAATTCCATCTCAAATCCTGCAGTTTTAGCGATAGTGGACTTTCTTCCATTAAGCGGGTACATCATTTTAGAAATTAATCCTAATATTGTCTTTGCACTTATTGATAGAATTTTAGGTGGGAGAGGTATTACTGTCGATAAGATAAGAGGATTCACGGAGATTGAACTGTCAATTATTGAACGAATTGTTAATCAAATATTAGGTTTATTAAGAGAGCCATGGGAAAACGTTGCAGATTTGAAACCAAGGCTGGATAGGATAGAAACGAATTCACAGTTTGCGCAAATCATCTCTCCTAATGAAATGGTAGCTTTGATCACGCTTGACACAAAAATTGGAGATGTTAAAGGGATGATCAATATATGCATACCTCATCTTGTTGTTGAACCTGTTTTGCCCAGGTTAAGCACAAGATACTGGTTTGCATCCATCGAAAAAGAAATATCTCCTCAAACCAAAAAAAGTATAGAAAATAAAATCGAAGATACGAATATTCCAATAAAAGTTATATTAGGCAAAGCGACTCTTTCAGTTGGAGATTTTATTGAACTTCAAAAAGGTGATGTTATCCAGCTGGATACTACGGTAAACTCTGACTTGAAGGTTTTGGTTGGGAATATTCACAAATTTAATGGAAAGCCGGGAGTAAAAAAGAATAGGATATCTGTTAAGATAACAGAGATAATACGAAAGGAGGAGGAAGAAATATGAGCGAAATGCTTTCACAAGCTGAAATTGATGCATTGCTAAATGGCACTATGGATTTTGATATATCTAACAATGAGGATGAGGAGACTTTCACTGCCGAAGAAGCAGATGCATTGGGCGAAGTTGGAAATATCAGCATGGGAACCTCTGCCACTACGCTTTTTACCTTACTGGGCCAGAAAGTATTAATTACAACGCCAAAAGTTACTGTTACCGACTGGGACAGTCTGGCTGCGGAACATACTATTCCATACGTAGCAGTAAAGGTTGAGTATACTGAAGGGTTAAAAGGAACTAACCTGTTAATTTTAAAGGAGCAAGATGTAAAAATTATAACAGATCTGATGATGGGGGGGGATGGGAGTAATACTTCTGGTGAGTTGACAGAATTGCATTTAAGTGCAATAGGTGAGGCTATGAACCAGATGATTGGGTCTTCAGCTACTTCCCTGTCATCAATGCTTAATAAAAAGATTGATATCTCACCACCAAATGCTTTTGTAATAGATTTTGCCAGTGATTTTCCTTTCGAAACTCTTGGCCATAGCCAAAAGATTGTAAAAGTTGCTTTTAGAATGGTAATAGGCAATTTAATTGATAGTGAGATTATGCAGCTTATTCCTCTTGATTTTGCAAAAAATTTAGTCCATAATTTATTGCAAACACAAGAAGAGCCTCCGGCGCAGCAGCCACCTGCGGCAGCCAAACCGTCGGGGATGCAAAAACAACAGGAACAGAGACCATCATCGAATTTAGGAAAGCAAAGTTCTGGAGGTATGGAAATGTCTGCCAGGGAATACAATGTGCAGCCTCCAAGAACGCCGGTGAATGTTCAACCAGTGCAGTTTCAATCTTTTGAAGAAAATCGCATGGCCGGTGAAAGAGAGAATATCAGCCTTATTATGGATGTTCCACTGGAAGTTACTGTTGAATTGGGAAGGACACAAAGATTGATCAAAGATATATTAGAGTTTGTCCCCGGTTCAATTATAGAGCTGGATAAACTGGCCGGGGAACCAATAGATATACTGGTCAACGGTAAAATTATTGCAAAAGGTGAAGTAGTTGTAATAGATGAAAGTTTTGGTGTGAGAATCACAGATATTGTCAACCCATCAAAAAGACTATAGTACTTATAAAATTTTAAATATAACATTAAAGGATAAGGAGAGGAATTATAATGGGCAAAAAGATTCTTATTGTGGATGATGCTGCATTTATGAGAATGATGATTAAAGATATTTTAACTAAAAATGGGTTTGAAGTAGTTGGAGAAGCTGAAAATGGTGCTAAAGCTATTGAAAAATACAAGGAATTAAATCCTGACCTGGTTATAATGGATATAACCATGCCGGAAGTAGATGGGATACAGGCTGTCAGGGAAATCAAAAAGCTTGATGGTGATTCAAAAATAATCATGTGTTCTGCTATGGGGCAGCAGGCGATGGTCATTGAATCAATTCAAGCAGGAGCAAGAGATTTTGTTGTCAAGCCTTTTCAGGCAGAGCGTGTGATTGAAGCAGTAAAAAAGGTAATTGGATAGGATAGATGGGAAAGGAATTTTCTATGCCGTCTGGATTTGAGGTTTTTATGAATATTTTATTTGGTTTAGTGGTTTTCGCCAGTCTTCTTTTTCTGGCTTATGTGTCTACCCGGTTGATAGGGCAGAAGGCTGCTGCAGCGATGAAAAGCAAGCATATGAAAGTTATTGATTCAATTACCCTGGGAATTGATAAAAATATTTATCTGATACAGGTAGGCAAAAAATTTATTCTTGTGGCAGCATCGGGAAAAACGCTTCAATACCTAACTGATGTTGAATTGAATGATTTTGAGGATACAACGGAAGAAATAAATCAGCAGTTTAAATTTTCTGATATATTTGAAAAGTATTTAAATAAGGTTGTATTCAAAAAGGGGCAAACTTTCCATTTAAGTAATCAACCAAGGGATGAAAAGAATGATAGCATCCCCCAAAATATTATAAAAATTAAGAATTCTTTTGAAAAGTTAAAGGTCAATCGTAAAGGCGGAGATGAAAATATCAATGTATAAAAAATTATTCAGTAAAGCGGGGATTGTCTTCATTATTATTCTGGTAATTATCACAACTGCTTCAGTAGCATATGCAGAGCCGCAGTTCCCTATTCCAAAATTGGGTGTTAACCTTGAGCCTGCTCAAAACCGGCAGGATGTAGCAACCAGTTTGCAAATTCTATTTATATTGACCATTTTGTCTTTAGCGCCTGCAATACTAATTATGATGACCTCCTTTACGCGTATTATCATTATTTTATCATTTTTAAGAAATGCGTTAGGCACTCAGCAAATGCCGCCTAATCAGGTGCTTATTGGATTGGCACTATTTTTAACATTTTTTATTATGGCCCCAATAGGAACTAAAATTAATAATGATGCCATACAGCCATATTTAAGGGAAGAGATAGGGCAGGATGTTGCGTTTAAGCGGGCAATGCAGCCATTACGGGAATTTATGCTCCGTAATACCAGAGAAAAAGATCTTGCATTGTTTATTTCTCTATCAGGGGTTGAAAAAATTGAAAATAAAGATGATATTCCTACTAAAGCAGTTATTCCTGCTTTTATCATTAGTGAGCTTAAAACAGCATTCCAATTTGGTTTTATCCTATACATTCCTTTTCTAGTTATAGATATGGTGGTGGCAAGTACTTTAATGTCCATGGGAATGATGATGCTTCCGCCTATCATGATTTCTTTGCCTTTTAAAATATTGTTGTTTATAATGGTGGATGGGTGGAATTTAATGGTTCAGTCCATCATCACCAGTTTTAAATAATAAATGGTGGGGAGTGTTATGATATATGGATCAGGGCCTAGTCATTGATTTGGCACAAAATGCACTTTTTACAGTTTTGCTTATCGCCGGTCCCATGCTGGGATTGGGCTTGCTTGTAGGTCTTGCGGTGAGTATTTTTCAAGCTGTTACGCAAATACAGGAACAAACATTAGCATTTATTCCCAAGATCATCGTTGTATTAGGTTGTATCATTATTTTTGGTCCCTGGATGCTGTCGGTAGCAGTTGAATTTACCCAAAATCTTTTCTTAAATATGAATAATTACTTAAAATAAGGACGAAGCAAATGAATATTGGTTTTGATATTATTCTTAGGTATATTGAAATATTTTTACTTGTTATGGTTCGTGTTACTTCACTTTTTATTATTTCACCGATTTTTGGCAGAAAGAATATGCCAAATCTGATGAAAATAGGTTTTGGGCTCATGATTGCGCTCATTATAACGCCCACTTTGGATTTAACGGTAACAAGTGAAAATAAGCATATTTTACAATATTTATTGCTGGTATTTAACGAATTCATTGTAGGATTAATTTTGGGTTTTATATCATACATGGCGTTTTCGGCACTTTATATTGCAGGTCAAATCATTGATATGCAAATTGGATTTGGAATGGTTAACGTTTTTGATCCTCAAAGCAATATCCAGATTCCTGTAATTGCTAACTTTTATTTTATCATTGCCATGTTGATGTTTTTATCAATAGATGGCCATCATATGATTATTTCTTCCATATTTTATAGTTATAAGGTTTTACCTATAGGTACTGCGGCAATAAGCAGCATTTTAGTTAGCGATGTTGTTAGAATATTCGGAGACATGTTCATTATAGGATTTAAAATTGCAGGTCCTGTTATTGCGGCCATATTTATTACAGATGTAGCTCTTGGAATTTTGGCAAGGACAGTCCCTCAAATGAATGTATTCATTGTCGGCATGCCTCTTAAGATAGTGATTGGTATGGTAACATTGGCATTAGTTATAGCTGTATTTCCAATTATTATGGATGTAATGGTTAACGGAATATACAGGGATTTAGAGACAGTATTAAAGGATATGGTTATAAAATGAATACTGAGCTAATGAAAATGAATATTCAACTGTTTGCTGATGGTGATGATAAAACTGAAAAACCGACATCGAAAAGAAGATCCGATGCCCGGGCAAAAGGTCAAGTCTTGCAAAGTAGAGAAATTAAATCAGCCGTACTGCTTATTTTAGCGTTTTTTACCCTTAAATTAGCCGGGAGCTACATGTATGAAAATATATTGCAATTTACAAAAAAAGTTTTTATTCACTATACAATAAAAAAGGATATATTGTCACCGGGTAACTTTTGGCCTTTAGTAACAGAAGCTTTTGTACTTATTTTTAAGGTTGTCGCGCCCATTTTAGGTGTAATATTAATAGCAGGTCTGGTATCGAGCTATGCGCAGGTTGGTTTTTTATTTACAACCAAAACACTGGAGCCTAAATTTGATAAATTAAATCCATTACAAGGATTCAAGAGAATGTTTTCTGCGCATGCACTAATGGAATTGGTAAAGTCTTTAGTTAAAATTATTGTTGTGGGATATATTGCCTACTCTTACCTAAAAAATGAAGCTAAAAGTGTTATTGCACTTATGGATATGGAAGTTATGCAGATAGGGGTCTATATCGGGAATACAGCTGTTAATGTAGCACTAAGAATGGGAATAGCTTTAGTCATTTTAGGTATAATTGACTATATTTTTGAATGGAGACAGTATGAAAAGAGCTTAATGATGTCTAAGCAGGAAGTGAAAGAAGAGTATAAGCAAACTGAAGGAAATCCGCAAATAAAATCAAAAATAAAAGAAAAGCAGAGGCAAATATCCATGAGGCGAATGATGTCGGAGATTCCCAAAGCCGATGTAGTCATAACCAATCCAACCCATTTTGCAGTAGCATTAAAGTATGATACAAAAATTGCTGATGCGCCGGTTGTAGTTGCAAAAGGGCAGGATTATATTGCACTTAGAATTAGAGAAGTAGCTAAGGAAAATCATGTTGAAATTGTAGAAAACAAGCCCCTTGCCAGGGAATTGTACCATTCTGCTGATATAGGTGAGAAAATTCCGGCTGAACTCTTCCAGGCAGTGGCTGAAGTCTTGGCCTTTGTATATAATTTGAAGAATAAAGTAGTATAATACGAAAGGAGGACAACAGTGAAATTTGCAGATATATCTGTTGCGGTAATTATCATAGCAATTGTTATTATCATCATTATACCTGTTTCACCGTTACTACTGGATATATTGCTTGCAATTAATATATCTTTAGCAGTAGTAATATTGTTAAATACAGTATATGCTAAAGATGCACTGCAATTTTCAATTTTTCCCTCTTTATTATTAATAACAACATTATTTAGGTTGGCACTGAATATTTCTTCTACCCGATTGATACTTGCAAAAGGAGACCCGGGTTCGGTGGTAAGGGCATTTGGAGAATTCGTTATCCAGGGAAATGTTGTAGTAGGACTTATTGTTTTTTTTATTATTACAATTGTACAATTTCTCGTTATCACAAAGGGATCTGAAAGAGTTTCAGAAGTAGCTGCCAGATTTACGCTTGATGCTATGCCTGGGAAACAGATGGCAATTGATGCTGATTTGAATTCAGGACTTATTAATGAGGCAGAAGCTAAAGAAAGAAGAAAAAACATACAGAGGGAAGCGGACTTTTACGGAGCAATGGATGGGGCAAGTAAGTTCGTAAAAGGTGATGCTATTGCAGGTATTATCATTACAGTTATTAACATCATTGGAGGTTTTATTCTGGGGGCGATGAGGCAAGAAGGGACACTGCAGGATGTTTTGAATAAGTATACCAACCTTACTGTTGGTGATGGGCTGGTCAGCCAGATACCTGCATTGTTAATTTCCACTGCTACCGGTATCATCGTTACCAGGGCAGCTTCTGATTCAAATCTTAGTACCGATTTATTAAAGCAAATTTTCCAGAATCCCCGTGTAATGTTTTTAGCTAGCGGTGTTTCAGGCATGTTAGCTATTGTTCCTGGATTGCCGTTTTGGCCTTTTGCTGTTCTTTCTGTTACTTTGGCAATTTCAGGGTATAATATCCGTAAAATCTTGCAGCAAAACGAAATACAAGAAGAGATTCAAGTTGAAGAAAGTGAAGTTGAGGAAATTAGAAAGCCTGAAAATGTTGTTTCATTATTACAAGTGGACCCAATAGAATTAGAATTTGGATATGGTATTATTCCTTTAGCGGATGTGAATCAGGGAGGAGACCTTTTAGATAGAGTAGTAATGATTAGAAGACAGCTTGCTCTTGAGCTAGGTATCGTTGTTCCTATTATCCGCTTGAGAGATAACATTCAGTTAAGTCCAAATGAATATATTATTAAGATAAAAGGCGTAGAGGTAGCGCAAGGAGAACTAATGTTTGACCATTATCTGGCGATGAATCCTGGAACTGTTGAAGAAGAGATTGATGGCATTAAGACCGTAGAACCGGCATTTGGCCTTCCTGCAATCTGGATTAATGAAAGCCAGAGGGAACGTGCAGAAATACTGGGTTATACAGTAGTGGATCCACCATCGATTATTGCTACTCATCTAACAGAAATTATCAAAAAATTTGCTCATGAGTTATTAAGCCGGCAGGATGTACAGACCCTGATAGATCATATTAAACAGAATCATCCAGCCTTGGTTGAGGAATTGATACCAAAGCAAATATCGATTGGTGAAGTTCAAAAAGTTCTTGCAAACCTACTAAGGGAAGGAGTATCAATAAGGGATTTAGTAAGTATCCTGGAAACACTGGCAGATTATATTGCGGTTACGCGGGATACTGATATGCTGACAGAGTACGTCCGCCAAAGTATCGGAAGGGCTATTTCAAATAAATTTATCGGGAAAAGTAAAGCGAATGTAATAACCCTTGACCCAAAATTGGAACAAAAAATTATGGATTCAGTCCAAAATACGGAACACGGCTCTTATCTGGGACTTGATCCGGTTGTTACCCAGGAGATTATTAGCGCAGTATACAAGCAAATTCAAAAAGTATTATCGATGGGTCAACAGCCAATCATATTAACATCACCTATTGTCAGGTTATATTTTAAAAGGCTGACGGAGCAATCAATCCCTGGATTGATAGTGTTATCATATAATGAATTGGATTCTTCAGTTGAAGTTCAATCTGTTGGAATGGTGAGTGTATAAAGATGAAAATTAGAAGATATATTGGGAAAGATACACAAGATGCGATGCTGAAAGTAAGACTGGATCTGGGCAGCGATGCAATTATACTGAATACTAGAAAAATCAGGCAGAAAGGTTTTTTGAAATTTTTTTCAAAACCTCTTGTAGAAGTATTAGCAGCTGTCGATGAAGGAGCAACACAATCAAATTTAAGTGAACCTGGCAACGGGCGCAACAAATCTGCTGCCGGTGTTAAAAACTCAATAACTGACAAAAAGGGTATATTGAAAGAGCCTGTAGAAGAAAGATACGATAGTGACATTGGAGAGCTGGAACAGAAAGTTAAAAATATGGAACAGTTGCTGGACAGGATATACAAGCAAATGCAGCCTGCTAATAACTCTTCTATACAGTCTTCTATGCAGTTAGAGAATCCCATGGATAAAACGTCAAAGATTATCCAGGTTTTTTCAAATAATTTAATTCATAATAATGTCGATATATCTATTGTAAATGAAATCGCTAGTGAAGTAAAAAGTTCTGTTTCTCAAAGCGCTAGTGTAAACGATATAGCAGCAAAAATGTATAATAGAATCATTACGCTATTAGACAAACCACAGCCGATACAATTGAACAATGATGCTAAAGCAAAAATAATTGTTTTCGTCGGACCTACCGGAGTTGGTAAGACAACGACTTTAGCTAAAATTGCTGCAATATTTTCAATTAATTATAAGAAAAATATTGGAATTATTTCTTCTGACACTTATAGGATAGCCGCTGTAGAGCAATTAAAAACATATACTGATATATTGGGTCTGCCTATTCATGTAATCTACTCTCCTGAAGAGATAAGCGATGCAATTAGTAATTTTAGTGATAAAGATTTGATACTTATTGATACAGCAGGCAGAAGTCATAAAGATATGCAGCAGTTTGAAGAACTTAAAAGAATAATAGAATTAAGCAATCCCGAAGAGGTATTTTTACTCTTGAGTTTAACGACAGATTATAATGTTTGTAAAGAAATAATAAATAGCTATAGCTTCTTAAAAGAATATAAAATTTTATTTACCAAGTTAGATGAAGCAGTTTCTTATGGAATGATATTAAATTTAGCCAGGATTGCTAACAAAAAATTATCCTATGTGACCACCGGACAAAGTGTTCCAGATGATATAGAAGTTGTAAACATAGATAAAATTGCAAAAAAACTATTAGGGAGCATTCAAATATGAGTGATCAGGCGGATAAATTACGGGAAATCATTAATGATTTAAAAAAGCAACAGTTGACCAAACAGTTATCAACAGAAAATGTTTTAGAGAAGCGAAAATGTAGGGTCATTACTGTAACAAGCGGAAAGGGAGGAGTCGGGAAAACGAATATTTCTGTTAACCTTGCTCTGAACTTAAGCAAAATGGGGTATAGAGTAGTAATTCTCGATGCAGATTTGGGGCTGGCGAATATAGATATACTTTTTGGCATCTCACCCCACTATACATTATTAGATGTGATAAATAATAATAAAACAATATTTGATATTCTTTCCGACGGGCCTATGAATGTAAAATTCATTTCCGGCGGTTCGGGAATTGAAGAAATGGTGCATTTGGAAAAGTGGCAGTTGGAAGCACTTATAGAAAAGGTCGCATCTTTAGATAAAGTTGCAGATATTATTATCGTAGATACAGGTGCAGGGATATCTGAAAATGTTATCAGTTTTGTGCTTGCTGCGGATGAAATTATTCTTGTGACTACTCCTGAACCTACTTCAATTATGGACGCATATGCCCTGGTGAAGACTGTATCTCTCAAAGATAGAGATAAAATTATTCAGCTCGTCGTTAACCGGGCCGATAATGAGAAAGAAGCGATAAGTGTAATGAACAAATTAACGCTTGCCGCTGAAGCATTTTTAGGTGTAAAGCTAAAACAACTGGGGTATGTATTATATGATACTAATGTAGTTAAGGCTGTCAAAAGGCAAGAACCCTTTATACTGAGTTACCCAAAATCTTTAGTATCCAGACAACTCAATGAAATTGCTCACAAACTAATGCAGGTTGACCAAAATTCTATGAAGAGGTCATCAGGAATAAAGGGATTTTTCCGGAAGTTAGCGAATCTAAATAATGCATAATGTGAATAGGGATGATATAATGGATGTAAAAGATATAAAGTTGGGAACTAAACTTGAACTGGTTGTATATGATTATAACGGCATGGAGATAAAACCTACCTACGTCAGTCAGCTTGAAGAAGTATTGGACTCGGGTGACATTGTAATAGCTGCTCCAATACATGAAGGGAAAATTATATATCTTTCTGTAGGCAGTAAGATAAAAATTAACTTTTTTGATTCAAAAAGGTTGTTTTCCTTTATGGGAGAAGTGACAGCAAGGGCAAAGCGGGAAAATATTGTAATGCTGAAGATTGCAGTAAGAAGTAAATTAACCAGGATACAAAGGCGGGAATATTTTAGGTTTGAATGGGCTCTTCCTGTTAAACTGAGGGTGCTTGGACCCGCAGGTGCTGAGAATAAAATTACAGCTAATCCATTTGTTGACGCACTTACCAAAGATATAAGCGGCGGTGGACTGGGGCTTCTTACAAATGAGCACTATCAGATAAATGACATTGTTGAATTAGAGTTGGACCTGGAAGGTAAAAAGATATGTACGTATGGAAAGGTTGTCAGGTCCGTCATATATGAGCATGATAATAAAAAGTATGATACCGGGATTATTTTTAAAGAAATTAAAATGAGGGATAGGGATGCAATTATAAAATTTATTTTTGATAAACAAATTAAATTAATGCAAAAAGGAATGTTATAATATGCCGATAAGAGTAATGATAGTAGATGATTCTGCTTTCATGAGAAAAGTAATTACTGATGTTTTAAGAACTGACAATGAAATTGAAGTTATATATACTGCAAAAGATGGTAAGGATGCTCTGGAAAAAATAAAGCAGTTGTCCCCGGATGTCATAACGCTTGATGTGGAAATGCCTGTAATGAATGGGTTAGATTGCTTGCAGCATATTATGAACTATAAGCCGATTCCTGTAATAATGGTAAGCGGTTTAACCAGCGAGGGTGCTGATGCGACAATTAAAGCGTTGGAGTTAGGGGCAGTTGACTTTATTACCAAGCCTTCAAACATATTTGAGATAGGCAGTGATAAGTTTAAAAAAGAAATTACAGAAAAAGTTAAAGTAGCTAAAAATACCAGGGTTCATCCTCATACTTATCCAGCAGTTTATAATAAGAGGACGGATATCGTTCATAGTAGTAATTTAAAAAAAATTGTTGCTATAGGAACGTCAACGGGGGGACCGAGGGCACTGCAGCAAATAATTCCATTTATTCCGGGAAATATCCCGGCAGCATTTATTGTTGTCCAGCACATGCCGCCAGGATTTACAAAATCATTTGCAATGCGCTTGGATGGTATGAGTGAACTAACTGTTAAAGAGGCTGAAGACGGTGATAAGATTAAAGCAGGCTGTGTATATATTGCGCCCGGTGATTATCATATCGTTTTTGATAAAGAAACAAGAAGTAATGATTTAATCATACGGCTTAATAAAAGTGATCCGGTAGGCGGACACCGGCCTTCGGTAAATGTTATGATGAATTCCCTATCCGACACGGGGTTAAGAAACATTATTGGCGTTATTATGACGGGAATGGGTTCTGATGGTTGTGAAGGACTAAAAAGCTTAAAAGAAATAAATAAAGCTTTTGTCATTGCCCAGGATGAGAAATCATGTGTAGTTTACGGTATGCCAAAGGCAGCTGTACAAGCAGGTATTGTAGATAAAATTGTTTCATTGAATGAAATAAGTAATGAAATAATAAAACTGGTGGGGGTGTAGTAATATGGATATGAGCCAATATTTAGAACTTTTTATTGAGGAGTCAAAAGAGCATTTACAAAATCTAAATCAAAATTTATTAGAACTCGAAAAAGACCCGGACAATATGCCAATTCTTAATGAAATTTTCAGGGTTGCGCATACTCTGAAAGGTATGGCAGGAACAATGGGATTTTCCAAAATGGCTACTCTAACTCATGATATGGAAAACGTTCTTCAAGAAATAAGAAATGGTAAAATCAAGGTGGATTCCAAAATTGTTGATGTATTGTTTCGATGTCTGGATGCTTTGGAAAACTATGTAGATAACATTATTAATACCGGAACTGAAGGAGAAAATGCTTATAGTAATGTTATCAAATCATTAAATTCCATCCTTGAAACGAAAACTTCTGAAATTTCCGATGCTCATTTTACACAAGCAGATACTGAAGTGTCAGAAGCAGGTGATGAAAGCTTTGTACTGGATCAATATGCACAAAATATTATTAATAAAGCTCTTGATATGGGTATGAATGCCTATAAGATAACTGTGAAATTAAACAAAGGCTGTGTTTTAAAGTCTGCCAGGGCTTTTATCATATTTAGGACTCTTGAAAAAAGTTGTGAAGTTATTAAATCGGAACCTAAGGTTGAGGATATTGAGGATGAAAAATTTGATTTTGAATTTACTGTAGCTGTAGTTTCTAAAGAATCGCAGCAAAGTTTGATACAAGAGCTGAATGGTATTGCTGAAGTTGATGAAGTAATTATACGCACATTAACATCAAAACAAATACCTTCCCCTCAGCAAATTATTAAAGAAGAAGTACATAGTAGTGAAGATATGGAATTAGAAAGTGAGGACGCACAAAATACTGAGAAATTATCAGGACAGGCAGCTAAGCCCAGAACTGGCAAAACTGTCAGGGTAGATATTGATAGGTTGGATAACTTGATGAATCTTGTAAGCGAACTTATCATTATTAAGACACGTTTAGAAGATATCGAAGTTACTAATATTAACCAAAACTATGGTGAAGCTGTTGAGTACCTGGAAAGAATTACTACCAGCCTGCATGATGCTGTCATGAAGGTACGAATGGTACCTGTAGAAATGGTATTTAATAGATTCCCAAGAATGATCAGGGATTTGGCAAAAGAGTTGGGCAAACAAATTACCCTCAATATGTATGGTTCAGAGACAGAGGTTGACAGAACTGTCATAGATGAGATAGGTGACCCGTTAATTCATCTATTGAGGAATTCTGCCGACCATGGAATTGAGATGCCGGATATACGGGTATCCAGAAATAAGCCAAGGAATGGTACTATCAACTTAAAAGCATACCATGACGGAAATAATGTTGTGATTGAAGTTCAGGATGACGGTAGCGGGATTGATCTTGATAAGGTAAAGGCAAAAGCGATAGAAAGAGGACTTGTAAATAAAGAGATTGCTAACTCTCTTTCGCAGAAAGAGATTATTGATTTCCTTTTCAGGCCAAGCTTTAGTACGGCAGATAAGGTGACAGATGTTTCAGGACGGGGTGTTGGACTGGATGTTGTAAAGACCAAAATTGAAGCTCTTGGTGGCGTTATAGAAGTAGAAACAGAGCGGGGAAAAGGAAGCAAATTTGCTATCCGGTTACCTTTGACTCTGGCAATTATTCAAGCCCTCATGGTTGTACTAGGGCAAGAAAAATATGCTATACCATTGAGTTCTATAAAAGAAATTATAAATATTAAACTTGAAGAAATAAAACTTGTTCAAAAACAAGAAGTCATTTTACTCAGGAATAATGTTATACCGCTCATTAGACTTGATAAAGTCCTGGAGGTTCCAAAAAATGAAGAAAAGGAAGTAAAACAAATAACTGTAGTAATTGTAAAAAAAGGTGATAAGCTTTCAGGATTTGTCGTAGATAACCTTATTGGTCAACAGGAGATCGTAATAAAATCCCTTGGTAAACATCTTTCGGGAGTTAAAAATATAGCAGGGGCTACAATTCTCGGAGATGGTCAGGTAGCATTGATTCTGGATGTAAATTCCTTAGCGCTCTAAGAGGAGGGAAGACAATGGATATAAAGGAAAATAATAAAGTGGATACGTCTGACTTAAAACAGTATGTAGTATTTAAGTTAGATAAAGAAGAATATGCATTAGATATTCAAAGGGTGGTTGAAATCGTAACGCCAACGGCTATTACCAGAGTGCCTAAAGCACCCAACTATATAAAAGGAGTAATTAATCTTAGAGGCGAGATTATTCCGGTGATGGGATTGAGAGAGCGGTTTAATTTACCGCCAATTGAGGAAACTGAGGATACCCGTATCATTATTTTTAAGGTTGATGATGCTTCAATTGGGGGTTTTGTTGATTCTGTTGCTGAGGTTATTTATTTGTCCAATGATCAGATTGAAAGTTTATCGAATTTTAACTACGATTATTCGCTGGATTTTGTATATGGTGTAGGAAAAGTTAACCAGAGGATTATAACACTATTAAACATTGATAAATTGGTCCATAATGCGAAAATGGAGCGGTAAATATTTAATTAAGTTTTATTAGAAAGCACGTATGAGGTGGAATAACATGACAATGTCAATTGAAGAATTAAATGCCCTTCAGCTCGACGTCCTAAAAGAAATTGGCAATATTGGAGCAGGAAATGCCGCTACGGCTCTGGCAAAGTTGTTAAACAAAAAAGTAGATATGGCTGTTCCTAAAGTTCAAATTCTTGAATTTAAGAGAGTAGCAGATTTGTTAGGCGGAGCTGATAACCTGGTGGTAGGGATATTGTTGAATGTAACAGGAGATTTGAATGGTTATATTATGTTTACTCTGGAACAACACTATGCCCATATTCTAGTAAATATGCTTATGGGTAAGGCTGTAGGAGATACTCATGAATTCAGTGAAATGGATATATCTGCCCTTAAGGAAATTGGAAATATTTTGGCAGGGTCATATTTATCTTCACTTTCTACCTTAACAAATTTGAATATTTTACCCTCCATACCAGATTTGACAATTGATATGGCAGGAGCCATACTAAGTGTTCCTGCAATAGAATTTGGGAAGGTTGGGGATACTGTACTGTTTATTGAAACGCAGTTTATTGAGCATGACTATACTGTAGTGGGAAATTTCTTTTTAATACCTGATGTAGAATCCTATGATATATTATTAAGAGCTTTAGGGGTAATAAGTTGATGGATAATTTAGTAAAAGTGGGAATGGCTGATTTGAATATTGCTAAATACCCGGGAGTCTTGACTACTCTAGGTTTAGGATCATGTGTAGGTATCGCATTATTTGATCCGGTATCTAAAATTGGAGGGCTGGCCCATATTATGCTTCCGAGCAGCACCCAGGTAAAAAATAATTCAAATAAGGCAAAGTTTGCAGATACAGCAATTGTTGAATTGTTAAATATGATGATCAGTGCCGGTGCCAGAAAAAGCAGCATTGTTGCTAAATTAGCCGGGGGAGCGCAAATGTTTTCTTTTTCCCAGGCAAACGATATTATGAGAATAGGTCAAAGAAATGCGGCTGCCAGTAAAGAGGCACTGGAGAGTTTATCTATTCCTGTTGTTGCAGAAGATACCGGAGGAAACTACGGGAGGACAATAGAGCTTTATACCGAAAATGGTATTCTTCTGGTAAAGACTATAGGTTATGGGATTAAACAGCTTTAAAAGGGGCGCAGGTTATGAATCTAGTAGACAGTATTCCGTATATATTATCCCTTGTTAGTGCTTTAATTATATCTGTAGTTAGCTTGCTGCAACCTTTGAAATTTAACATTTTGTGCTTAAGAGTTTCTATTACCCTTATACTATTTTATTTTCTCGGAATATTCGTACGAAAAATGCTAACAGATGTAATAAACGATATAAAAATTAAGACAGAGCAAAAAACTCATTTGCAAAAAGGAGAGTCAGAACAAAATCAACATGAAGATGATTTTTCACCGCTTCAGGTAAAAGAATTGGGGGAAAAGGAAGCTAAAATTATAGGAAATATGATGAAGGATTAAGCACTTTTTTATCATTTTTTGTACTGCATTTGCAGTATAGACGTTAATATGTTTTAATAGCTTATGGTATTTACGGGAGAGAAGGATGATGTCTGATATTACCTCCAAACAAACTGTTTTATGGAAGCAATATATTGAAACAAGGAGCAGTGTCATTAGAGAAAAATTAATATTGGAGTATTCTCCTTTAGTAAAATATGTAGCTGGAAGGTTAAGCATCTATTTTGGCAATAACGTTGATTATGAAGACCTTTTAAGTTATGGGATATTTGGCTTAATTGATGCGATTGATAAATTTGATCTATCAAAAGGAGTAAAGTTTGAGACTTATGCGTCACTACGGATAAGGGGGGCAATTATTGATAATATTCGCAAGTTAGACTGGGTGCCCAGAACATTAAGGCAAAAAAACAAAGAAATAGAAAAGGCTTTTACGGAATTGGAAGCCAAACTGGGACGTCCGCCCCTTGATAGTGAAATTGCAGGCCAACTGGGAATAAGTATTGATGATTTCCATAAAATTATTAATGATTTAAACGTGTCTCATCTTATTTCTTTAGATGAATTTTTAGAACAAAATTACGAAATGAATGTAGAATTTTTTAATGATAATCAATTGGGAAATCCGACAACTTATATAGAGTCTAATGAAATTAAAAGTATTTTAGCTAGTGCAATTGATAAACTCTCAGATAAAGAAAAGACTGTAATTACTCTTTACTATTTCGAAGAGCTGACTCTCAAAGAAATAAGTGCAATAATGAAAGTTTCTGAATCCAGAATTTCACAGTTACATTCAAAAGCAGTTACAAGATTAAGGAGCAAGCTAGGTAAACACAAATCAATACTATATGAAGAGTAGGTGGGATAGTATGAATGGAGAAAAAGATACAATCGAAAAAAGGGGATATAAGATAGACTGCCGAAAGGATGGAGTTTTTCTAACTATTCTACCATTTACTCAATCTGGAACGATTCTTGACGTTACAGATATTTTGAACTTTATAGAAAAAAAGCAAATAAAAAATTATAATAAAGATGTAATTTTAGAAGCTTTTGAAAAAAGTGACGGCTTGGAGTATAAAATAGCCGAAGCACAAGGGGAATTTATCATTAATGCAACTATTAAAGTTAAAGTTTCAGATAATAAGATGAAAGCTACTATAGTAGTCATTCCTCCTGAGGGAGGAGCAATGCTGTCATCGAAAGAGATCATAAGCATTCTTAATAATGAAAAGATAGTATTTGGCTTGGACTATAACACTATTGATACAATAAGTAAATTTCCGGTTTACAACCAGGAAATTTTAATTGCCCAGGGCATTGAACCTGTTAATGGAGAAAATGGTAGGATGGAATATCATTTTGAACTTTCAAAAGATAGGACTCCCAAGCTGCTGGAAGATGGCAGGGTGGATTTCCGGCAGTTAGATTTGATAGAAAATGTTCATGCCGGTGATGTGCTTATTACAGCTATACCTCCTACTCCAGGAACTCCCGGTAAAAATGTATTTGGAGAAGAAGTACCTGCTATACCTGGTAAACCTGTAGTATTACCTAAAGGGAAGAATGTTGAAATATCTGAAGATGGGCAGAAGTTGCTGGCATCAATAGATGGACAGGTAGTAGTAGCTGATAAAAAAGTAAATGTTTACGCCATATATGAAGTTAGTGGAAATGTTGATAACTCGGTAGGAAATATTGATTTTGTAGGGAATGTTGTTGTTAAAGGAAATGTTTTGACAGGCTTTTCTATTGAAGCTGGCGGGACGGTTGAAGTTCAGGGTGTAGTTGAAGGTGCTGTAATCAAGGCTAAAGGAGATATCATTTTACGCAGGGGAATGCAGGGGTTAAATAAAGGTGTTCTTGTAGCAGGAGGAAGTATTGTTTCCAAATATATTGAACATAGCAACTTAACTGCAGCAGGCGATATTAAATGTGAAGCGATTATGCACAGTAATGTACAATGTGGCGGTACCTTAGAATTAGGAGGCAAAAAAGGTTTAATCGTTGGAGGAACTGCAAAGGCAAGAAAAGAAATAATTGCTAAAGTTGTTGGTTCTCCGATGGCAACTGTTACCGAACTTGAGGTAGGGGCAGACCCTGCGCAGCGGGAGCGGTATAAAGCATTAAAGGAAGAAATTGCAACTACAGAAGGTGAGATTAAAAAAGCAGATCAGGCGATAGAACTTCTTAAAAAGCTTGAGGCATTAAATAAATTAGATGATGCCAAAAGGGTCATATTGATGAAATCTATAAAGACGAAACTCTATCTCAGTAATAAGCTTAATAAACTAAAAAATGAATTTGTCGAAATTGAGCGGAAGCTGGATGAAGAGGGTAACGGCAAGATAAAAGTACAGAATATAATATATCCGGGAGTAAAAATAACGATTGGTTCAAGCATGATGTATGTTAAAGAGAATATTAAGTATGCTACTTTATATCGCGATGGCGCAGAGATAAGAATAGGACAGTATGAGAAATAAGCGCTAGATTTAAGCCGGGAGGCGATGACTTTGGCAGTTAAGCCCATAGATTTTCAAGTGATGATACCTAAAACTACTGAAATATCCAAGGTTCAAAATGAATATAATCAAAAGGATTACACCAATCAATACCATGCTTCTTTATCTTTACAGCAACAGGCAGACCATGAAACAAAAAAGGTTAACTCTTCTGATAAAGCTTTTGGAGGGAAGATAAGGCAAAAGCAAAAGGAGGAAGGCAATAACCAGTTAAAGCAAAAAAGAAATAGGACAGGAAAAGAAAACAAAGGAAACAAAGAAGAGGATTGTGATAAGAGTCAACCTTCTAAAGGGCATGTAATTGATATATTGATATAGTTAGGAGAGAACAAGGTGGAATACTTCGCTTGGGTAATAACGTTAATCATAATAAATATTGTTTGCTTTTTTATTTTTATCTATCTATATAAAAGGTCAGTCCGAGCTGAAATGATTATTGTGCAATCTAAAACAAAACAACTGGAGAAAATGCTTGACAATGCTGATCAAATGATTGATGAATTAAATAGACTTGCCGATTATGTTGCTGTTAGAATTGAAGAAGAAAATACAAAACTCTTAAGAACCATAACTGATTTAGATGAAAAGGTTAAAAGTGTTTTTGAAGTTGATGGTAGTTTGAGTAATAAGATCGGTGAAGCAAATAGTTTAATAGAGCATTTAAATCAATTACAAGAGAAATTAGGAAATATTTCTTGCAATAGTACTGAAAATGGTTCCACCACATATATTTCCAACCCAAAATATATCGAGATTTTGAGGATGGCTGAAAATGGCATTAGTGTTAGGGAAATTGCAAAAAAGTTGAATGTAGGACAAGGAGAAGTCCAGCTGCTGTTGGGTATAAAAAAATAAAAAAATAGTTGCTAATTACATTTAACTGTGGTAAACTACTGTGTGGGAAAATACACACACTCTATGATTTTCAAAAGGGTGCCTGTTAGGTCTTTTGGAAAGTTGATTAGGGTGGCGGTATAAAAAAACCAGGAGGTGAAGTTATGTCAGTTATTTCAATGAAACAACTTTTAGAAGCAGGAGTACATTTTGGTCATCAGACAAGAAGATGGAATCCTAAAATGGCTGAATATATCTTTACTGAAAGGAACGGTATATATATTATCGACCTCCAGAAAACAGTAAAGAAAATAGAAGAAGCTTATTATTTTATAAGAGAGCTGGCTATGAACAATGAAGATATCCTCTTCGTTGGAACTAAAAAGCAAGCGCAGGATTCTATCAAAGAAGAAGCTGAAAGATGTAACATGTACTTTGTAAATGCAAGATGGTTAGGCGGTATGCTTACTAACTTCAAAACCATTAGAAAGCGTATCGAAAGATTAAATCAACTCAGACAAATGGAAGAGGATGGAACGTTTGATCTGTTGCCTAAGAAAGAAGTTATAAAACTTAGAGGGGAAAGAGAAAAGTTAGAAAAATTCCTCGGTGGCATTAAAGAAATGAAAAAACTTCCAGGTGCTCTTTTTGTAGTTGATCCAAGAAAAGAAAGAATCGCTATTGCAGAAGCTAGAAAGTTGGGCATCCCGGTTGTTGCAATTGTTGATACCAATTGTGACCCTGAAGAAGTTGATTATGTCATTCCCGGTAATGATGATGCTATCAGAGCTGTGAAATTAATAGCATCTAAAATTGCAGATGCTGTTCTTGAAGGAAGACAGGGAGAACAGATTGTAGCTGAAGAATAAAACAAATATAACCCAGTCTTCGGTCTGAATTATGAAGACTGAAGACCGGGTTATTTTATTTTGAAAAAAGTGTGGAGTGGACAGTGGGGAGTAAAACCGAAACCACAGAAAAAGTCCGGTTTAGCATATTTTCATCATTATTTGTGCCGGGTGCGCCCGGCGTGGAGGTTAGTATAAAAATATCAAACTGTATTATAATATAATCAGATAATAATGGGAGGCATAGAGATGATAACTGCTGAAAAGGTTAAGGAACTAAGAGAAAGAACCGGTGCTGGAATGATGGATTGTAAGAAGGCTCTTTCAGAGGCTAATGGCGATATGGAAAGAGCAATAGAGCTTTTAAGAGAAAAAGGATTGGCTGCAGCTGCTAAAAAAGCTGGAAGAATTGCTGCAGAAGGCATAGTAGATGCATACATACATGGGAATGGTAGAATTGGTGTACTGGTTGAAGTAAACTCTGAAACAGACTTTGTTGCCAAGAATGAAGATTTTAGGGCGTTCGTCAGGGAAATTGCCATGCAGATTGCTGCTGCAAATCCTCAGTATGTGCGAAGAGAAGAAGTACCTGTTGAAGTAGTTGAAAAGGAAAAGGAAATATTAAGGGCACAAGCACTCAATGAAGGCAAGCCTGAAAAGATTGTTGAAAAAATGGTAGAAGGCAGACTTGAAAAATTCTATAAGGAAGTTTGTCTGCTCGAGCAGCCATATATTAAAGATCCCGATAAGACCGTAAAAGATCTTTTAACGGAAAAAATTGCTGTAATTGGTGAAAATATAAATATCAGGAGATTCGCACGTTTTGAGAAAGGTGAAGGTTTGCAGAAACGTGAAGATAATTTTGCAGAAGAAGTAGCGAATATGATTAAATAGACTTGAGCAATGAATATTCTTAAAAAAGGAACACATTATGTGTTCCTTTTTTAAGAATATTAGCAGGAATTTCTAAGTTTGTGTAGAACATATTATTAGATGGAGGAAGTTTTTAATGATTCCAAAGTATAAACGGGTAATATTGAAGATAAGTGGAGAAGCTCTAGCTGGAGAAGGTCGCTTTGGATTGGACGCTGATACGATAAATGCTATCTCTGATCAAATAAAAGAATGCGTGCAATTGGGTGTGCAAATAGCTATTGTGGTAGGCGGGGGGAACTTTTGGAGAGGCAGAAGTGGCAAAGGAATGGATAGGACTACAGCCGACCATATGGGCATGTTGGCAACAGTAATCAATGCTTTAGCCTTACAAGATGCGCTGGAGTCGAGAGAAATACCTACCAGGGTTCAGACAGCAATTGAAATGAGGCAAATTGCAGAGCCTTATATTAGAAGAAAAGCTGTCAGACATCTTGAAAAAGGGAGAATTGTTATTTTTGCCTGCGGCACGGGAAATCCTTATTTTTCTACTGACACCACTGCTGCTCTCAGGGCTGCGGAAATAGATGCCGAAATTATTTTGCTTGCAAAAAAAGTAGATGGTGTTTATGACTCCGATCCTGTGCACAACCCTAATGCAGTTAAGTTTGATAGGCTTACATATATTGATATACTTAATAGAGGATTGGGAGTTATGGATTCTACGGCAACTTCTCTATGTATGGATAACAATATTCCTATTATGGTATTTGGATTGGCCCAACCGGAAAATATTAAAAGGGTTATTATGGGTGAACATATTGGAACATTAGTAAAGGAGGAAGATAAATAATGAAAACTGCTTACAAAGAAATTGAAGGAAAAATGAAAAAAACCATCAGCGTTTTTACGGAAGAACTTGCAGGTATCAGGGCGGGCAGAGCAACTCCTGCAATTTTAGACAAGGTTCATGTTGATTATTATGGTGTAGCTACTCCTGTTACTCAGATTGGAAATATTTCAATACCCGAAGCAAGAATGCTGGTTATTCAACCCTGGGACGCCGGTATCGTAAAAGAAGTAGAAAAAGCTATATTAAAATCTGATATAGGGATTACTCCTAACAGTGATGGAAAAGTTATAAGATTGGTTTTTCCGCCGTTAACAGAAGAAAGGAGAAAAGAACTGGTAAAGACTGTACATAAAAAAGGGGAAGAGGCAAAAGTTGCAATCAGGTCTATTAGACGTGACGCATTAGATCATTATAAACTGCAGAAGAAAAACGGTGAAATTACGGAAGACGATTTAAAAGATATAGAAAAAGACATTCAACAACTGACTGATAATTATGTAAAAGAAATAGATGAAATTGTAAGTGCAAAGGAAAAGGAAATCATGGAGGTATAAAATGCTTCCAGATGTACTGGGATACAAATTGGAGAAAGGTAAAAGTATATTAATGAATAATGGATATACTAATATACAAATAACTTTCACTAAGTCTCCTTATAACCATCAGGAGAGTCTTCCCTTTGATAGTGGCGCAAGAATTTTGAGAATCAGGCAAATTAATGATTGCACAGTAGAGTTACTGGTCTGTTATGTGTAGCGCAGTTAAGACGTTTATTCAAAATGCTTAATACCCCTCGATGAGAGGGGTATTTCTTTAGAATAGGAGGCTGTAACATTTTGGCATTTAATTTATATCATTTCATAAAAAAAATAACAACAAAGAGCAGTAATATCCAAATCGATTATACTAAACTGCCAGAACACATTGCAATCATCATGGATGGTAACGGGAGGTGGGCTGAGAAGCAGGGATTGCCACGCACTGCAGGACATAAAGCTGGAGCAAATACATTAAAAAGAATAACCGAGTTTTGCAATGAAATTGGAGTAAAGATATTAACCGTATATGCGTTTTCAACTGAAAATTGGCGAAGGCCTCAAGAAGAGGTTGATGCGCTGATGAGGTTATTGTTAGAATATCTTAAGGATGCAGAAAGGCAATTGGCAGGGAAAAACATAGCTATAAAGGTTATTGGGGATATCAGTGTGCTTTCACAAGAAATACAGGAACAAATTATAAAAACTGAAAATCTGACAAAATCTAATTCAGGCCTGTTATTAAATATTGCAATCAATTACGGTGGAAGAGCAGAAGTAGTTAATGCGGTAAAACAGATTGCAACAGATGTCCAAAATGGCAAAATTCAAATCACAGATATTAATGAGCAATTAATATCAAATTACATGTATACAAAAGGCTTAAAAGATCCGGATTTAATCATAAGGCCTAGCGGTGAATTAAGATTGAGTAATTTTTTATTATGGCAATCGGCCTATTCAGAGTTGTGGTTTTCAAACATTTATTGGCCTAGTTTTACGCCAAAACACCTGTTAAAAGCCATAAGTGACTATCAGCAAAGGAATAGAAGATTTGGAGGAATATAAGTGTTTAGCAAAAGAATAATAAGTGCAGTAGTTGGAATTATATTATTAATAGTAGTATTAATAGTAGATAAAATATTTATTAATATTGGTGTTGCCGTAATTTCAATCATTGCGTTGTATGAACTGTTTACTGCTGTAGGAAATACAAAAAATGTATTATTGACGTTAGCCGGATATTTGAGTGCAGTAATTGTCGCCTTCAGTAATTTTATCGGTCAAAACTGGGTGATGCCTTTAATATATGGGTATGTAGTGCTATTATTTTTGTTTGTTTTGATATATCATAAAATGGTGCGATTTACTGACATTGCTGTAACTCTTTTTGCAACAGTATACATAAGCTTTTTCTTTTCCCACATTGTTTTTACAAGAAATCTATCTCATGGCAATACTTTAATTTGGTTGATATTTTTAGGTGCATGGACTACTGACACTTTTGCGTTCTTTACAGGTACTTTTTTAGGTAAAACTAAATTATGGCCTGAAATAAGTCCCAAAAAAACACTGGAAGGTGCTATCGGGGGAATTGTTGGCTGTGGAGCATCCTTTTTGTTATATGGATACCTGCTGGATATTTTGGGAAAGTATAATGTTGACTATATAAATTTATTTATATTAGGGCTAGCTTGTTCAATTGTTTCCCAAATTGGTGATTTATCAGCGTCTGCTATTAAAAGGCAATATCATATAAAGGATTTTGGCAAGATAATGCCTGGACATGGAGGCGTATTAGACCGGTTTGACAGTATTATCTTTGTAGCACCGTTGGTATACTATTTTACAGCTAATTTTAATATAATAAGTTAGGAGTTCGGAGTTAGGAGTTTGAAGAGGTATTGTTACAACCGTTTTTTAAACTCCGAACCCCGAAATCCTGACTATTCTATATACTTACTGATAATGATCTTACATGGCAGATAAAGTCAATAAGTTCACAGTTCACGGTTCACAGTAAAGGCTATTAAATCGTTTACTACTGTGAACTGAGAGCTGTTAACTGTGAACTATATATAGAAGGAGAATATCATATTATGGTGGAAAATATATCTATACTGGGGTCAACGGGGTCTATTGGAACTCAGACATTGGAGGTAATTGATAATCTACAGAGCATTAGGGTTTGGGGGGTGTCTACAAATACAAGAATAGATTTGTTGGAGGAGCAGATACGAAAATATAGGCCCGTTGTAGCTGCGGTCATGGATGAGGATTATGCCGGCGAATTGAAAGATAGGGTAAAAGACACAAATACGCGGGTTGTTGCAGGATTAGATGGACTCATAGAAGTTTCAACCATTGCACAGGTTGAGATGGTAGTAACTTCTGTAGTTGGAGTTGTAGGACTTATCCCTACTCTGGAGGCAATAAAATCGGGTAAGCATATTGCGTTAGCAAATAAAGAAACTCTTGTTACAGCTGGGGAAATCGTAATGAATGAAGCCCGGATGAACAAGGTAGCCATTATACCTGTTGATAGTGAGCATTCGGCAATTTTTCAATGTCTTAAGCAAAATGTAGAAGATAAATTTGTAAAAAAACTTATCATTACTGCTTCAGGAGGTCCTTTTTTAGGTAAGAAACTTGAGGAATTGGAAAATGTAACTCCAGAGCAGGCTTTAAAGCATCCAAAATGGAACATGGGAAATAAAATCAGCATTGATTCGGCAACATTGATGAATAAGGGATTGGAAGTAATTGAAGCTAAATGGCTGTTTAATATAGATTTAGATAGGATACAGGTGTTGATCCACCCACAAAGTATCATCCACTCTATGGTTGAATACATAGACCATTCAATTATTGCACAGTTAGGTGTGCCGGATATGAAGATACCTATTCAGTATGCCATTACATATCCTGAACGGTATTATTCAGATACTAGAAGCCTTGATTTTATACAGAACAATACATTGACATTTAGTCAACCGGACTTTGAGACTTTTAAATGCTTAAGGCTCGCTTATACTGCAGCCCGGGAAGGCGGTACAATGCCTGCTGTGTTAAATGCCGCAAACGAAATGGCTGTACAATTGTTTTTGGAAAAAAGAATTGGCTTTATAGAAATTCCTCAACTAATTGAAAGTGCAATGAAGAAGCATAATAATATTATAAATCCGTCATTAAGAGATATTTTAAACAGTGATAGTTGGGCAAGAGAAGTAGTAAGAGCAGAAAGGCTTGGTGATTCAATTTGACTACCTTAATATCAGCTGTTGTTGTATTTGCATTGTTGATCTTTTTTCACGAATTAGGGCACTTCACTATTGCGAAACTGGTTGGTATAAAAGTTCATGAGTTTGCTATTGGTATGGGACCGCGGTTGGCTAAGTTTACTAAAGGTGAGACGGTGTACTCTTTAAGAGCATTTCCGATTGGCGGGTTTGTTATGATGGAAGGAGAAGTTGAAAGCTCGAAGGATGAAAGAGCTTTTAGTAATAAGCCTCTGTGGGCCAGGATTGCTGTGGTTGCTGCGGGGGCAATTATGAACTTTATTTTAGGCTTTTTGATTTTTATAATTATTCTTTCTATGGAGCCTGCAATACCACAGCCTGTTGTAGGGGAACTGGTTCCTGGAAAACCTGCTGAGAAAGCTGGAATTTTACCGGGGGATAGAATTATACAGCTTAATGATTACAAGGTCAATATTCAAAATGATGTAAGATACTTTCTGGATAAAAACAAGGATAACATGATAAAGGTAATTGTTTTAAGACAAGGGCAAAGAATTTCTTTTCAGCTTAAACCGGAATTGGACCCTAAATATCAAACTTATATTATAGGCTACAATGCCAAGAGTGTAAAAACAAACTTTTACAATGTAATTAGCAATGCATACTACCAGACAGCTTTTTTAACAAAAGTTATCGTTACTTCATTAGGTGATCTGGTTACAGGAAAGGCCGGACTTAATCAAATTTCGGGCCCGGTAGGAATTGTGCAGGGAATTGGAAGTGCAGCAAAGGCAGGAATTGGAAATTTAGCCTTCCTGGCAGCGTTGATAAGTATAAATCTAGGTATTTTTAATCTACTTCCAATTCCGGCACTGGATGGAAGTAAAATTATGTTTTTACTCATTGAGGGGATTCGAAGAAAACCAATTAGCCCTGAAAGAGAAGGAATGGTACACCTGATAGGATTTGCTATGCTAATTATATTACTTATATTTGCTACCTTTAATGACATTGCCAGGATAGTTGGGCGCTAAATGGAGGAGTAGATTGCTGATGCGTGAAGAATTGATACATCGTCGAGATACCAAAGCTGTAAAAGTGGGATATGTAACCATTGGCGGCAGTGCACCCATCTCTATTCAATCCATGACCAATACAGATACAAGAAATATAGAAGCCACAACAAATCAGATTATAGAGCTCCAACAAGCAGGATGTGATATTATCCGGTTAGCTGTCCCTGATATGGAAGCGGCCCGGGCAATATCAGAAATTAAAAAAAGGACAAAAATACCTCTGGTTGCAGACATCCATTTTGACTACCGGTTGGCTCTGGAGTGCATAGATAGGGGTATAGATAAAATACGGATTAATCCTGGAAATATTGGCGGAAACCGGCGAGTCAGGGAAGTAACGAGGGAAGCCAAGCAAAGGGGTATCCCTATAAGAATAGGGGTAAATTCCGGCTCTATTGAAAAAGAATTGCTGGAGAAGTACGGCTCACCTACAGCAGAAGCAATGGTGGAAAGTGCTTTACATCATGTTGCTTTACTTGAAGAACATGACTTTAATGATATTGTTATATCACTAAAGGCTTCCAGTGTGCCCATGATGATAGCTGCCTATCGCCTGATAGCGCAGAGGGTAAACTATCCTTTACATTTAGGAGTAACAGAAGCCGGGACAATTTGGTCGGGAACAATAAAATCTTCTATAGGAATTGGAACATTATTAGCGGATGGAATTGGAGATACGATAAGAGTATCGCTTACCGGCCACCCTGTTGAAGAAGTAAAAGTAGCCACACAAATATTGAAGTCGTTAGGTCTGAGGAAGAGCGGTGTTGAAATCATCTCCTGTCCAACCTGCGGCCGGTGTCAGATTGATTTGATCAATATAGCTAACAGTGTTGAACAAAAGCTTCAAAATAGTGGGAAAAACATAAAGGTTGCAGTCATGGGATGCGTGGTTAACGGCCCCGGTGAAGCCCGGGAAGCTGATATTGGTATTGCCGGAGGGGATGGAGTTGGTTTAATATTTAAAAAAGGAAAAATTATAAAAAAGGTACCGGAAGAAAAACTGGTAGATGAATTGATGAAGGAAATTGAGACATATGAAAAGGAAGGATTGATAAATGCAAATTAGTGCAATTATACCTGCATATAATGAAGCGCCCACAATTGGGAAAATAGTTGATGTACTTTCTCATGTACAAGAAATTGGGGAAATTATCGTTGTAAGCGATGGTTCGACAGATAATACAGCGGAAGTTGCCAGGCAATCTGGCGCTAAAGTAATAGAACTTGCCGTTAATATAGGTAAAGGCGGAGCAATGAAAGCAGGGGTCGATAATTGCAGTGGGGATATCATATTATTTCTAGATGCTGACCTTATAGGGTTAACCGAGAGACATGTAAAAAACTTATTATATCCTGTTATAAAAGGTGAAGTAGAAATGACCATAGGTATATTTGACGGTGGACGTTTCAGTACCGATTTAGCTCAAAAAGTGTCTCCTTTTTTGTCTGGGCAGAGGGCGATAAAAAAGCATATACTAAATAATATATGCAATATGGAGATTACTAAATTTGGTGTTGAAGTTGCCCTTACCAATTATGTAAGAAAAAAGAATATCGCTTATAAAAAAGTTGTATTAGAGCAAATGACTCACATAATGAAAGAAGAAAAATTAGGCTGGAAAAAAGGTGTACAAGCCCGGATGAAGATGTATTGGGAAATCATCAAAGGGCTAAGCTTAGTACGACAACGGTGATTGATTGTAGCTCATGACAGCGCATGGAAGAAGGAGCATTAAAATATGTCACAACATGCTTTTAAAAACTATAGTGTGATTCACCTATTTCCTCATATTGAAATAGATGAAAAATTAAGAAATATTCTCAACAATTCAAAAATACTATCACTCAAAATATATAGAAAAACAAGAAAAGTTGATATTACTATCGGATTAAATGAATTAATCAATAAATGGGATATTGATGATATTAGAAATAAAATTAAAGTTGCATACAAGCTTGAGGATATAGTTATCAATACAAAATATTTTAATGTGCAGCAAGATGGTTCATATTTACGGGAGTATTATGAGAATATAAAATATTATCTCCAAAAAAAGTTTTCTATATGCCGCAGTCTTCTAGCTGAGAGTATATGTGAATATCAAAAGGATAAGCTGGTCATACAATTAAAATTTGGTGGAAGTGAACTTTTAAAAAAGAATAGGTGTGATAAACTAATTGAAAGTCTGATTGAGAATGAATTTGGCAATAAAATAAGTATTGAATTAATAGATATGCATGCAGTTGCAGGAAAGAAATACGAGTATTTTGATTTTAAGGAAAAGCAGGAAGCTCAAATCATCTCTGAAGCTTTAGTAAATTCTTATGGTGAGAAAAAAGATACAAAAAATTCACCTGAAAAAGCTCAAACTGATTTAGGTTCACCTGTTATTCTTGGCAAAACGATCAATGGTGAAAGTGTACAAATTTCTTCGGTAAATCAAGAATCGGGAAGAGTTATTGTAGAAGGAGAAATTTTTTCTGTTGATGTAAGAGAAATTAAGGGTGAGAAATATATTGTATCTTTTGATATTACCGATTATTCAAGCTCTATCACTGCAAAATTTTTTAGTGATAAGGAGAAGTTTGGTGAAATAGAAGGCAGACTCAAATGCGGTGTTAGTGTAAGGATAAGAGGGGAAGCACAATATGATAAATATGCCCGTGAATTGGTAATATTTGCTTACGATATTGTACAAATCCCGAAACAAGAAAAGATGGATAATGCAGAAAAAAAGAGGGTTGAACTTCATCTACATACGCAGATGAGTGCAATGGACGGCGTATCTTCCGTCAAAGACTTGGTACAAAGAGCAGCACGGTGGGGCCATCCAGCCATAGCCATTACTGACCACGGTGTCGTACAGGCTTATCCTGAAGCTTATGAGGCCGGGAAAAAGAACAATATTAAAATCATCTACGGCGTAGAGTGTTATCTTGTTAACGACAGCGTACCTATCGTGTATAATCCAACCGGAGGTTCCCTGGATGGAGATTTTGTAGTCTTTGACATTGAGACTACCGGACTAAGCGCAGAAAAAGACAGAATTACTGAAATAGGTGCAGTAAAAATAAGTAATGGCGAAATTATAGATAGATTTCAAACCTTTGTTAACCCTCAAATGCCTATACCACCCAAAATTATAGAATTAACGGGTATTACCGATGATATGGTAAAAGATGCACCGGTAATGAATGAGGTGCTGGTCGATTTCCTGGAGTTCAGTAAGGATTGTGTTTTGGTTGCCCATAATGCCCAGTTTGATGTAAGTTTTATGAAAGCAAATGCCAGGAGGCTGGATATCCAATTTGATTACTGTTTTTTGGACACCCTTGAGTTGTGCCGTGCATTGTTTCCCGAGTTAAAAAGACATAAATTGAACATTGTTGCCCAACACCTTGGCATAAAATTGGAAAATCACCATAGGGCAGTTGACGATGCAGCAGCAACAGCGGAAATATTTCTAAAATGCATTATACTGCTAAAAGAAAAAAGCATTAACAGTTTACGGGAAATAAACAATGCACTTGCCGGTATAAAAGATGTTAAAAATATGGATTCTTATCATGCTGTTATTTTAGTAAAGGATTATGCCGGCTTAAAGAATCTGTATAAGATTATTTCTGAATCCCACTTAAATTATTATTATAAAAAGCCCAGAGTGCCCAAAAGTTTATATATGCAGTATAAAGAAGGATTAATGATTGGTTCGGGCTGTGAAGCCGGTGAACTGTATAGGGCAATTTTAGACGGCAGGCCGGCTGAGGATGTATCAAAGATTGTGAAATTTTATGATTATCTGGAAATCCAACCTCTTGGAAACAACCAATTCTTGGTTGATGCTGGAAAAGTTCAAAGCATTGAGCAATTAAAACAAATTAATAAAGAAATAGTAAAACTTGGTGAAAAGTATAATAAACCGGTTGTTGCCACCTGTGATGTCCATTTTCTGGACCCGCATGATGAAGTTTTCAGGAGAATCCTGATGGCAGGCCAGGGGTTCAGCGATGCTGACAATCAAGCTCCTTTATATTTTAGGACAACCGAAGAAATGCTGGAGGAATTTAGTTATCTGGGGGCTCAAAAGGCATGGGAGGTAGTTGTAGAAAATACCAATAAGATTGCTGAAATGATTGAACACATACTGCCTATCCCGGATGAGACCTTTCCACCGGAAATAGAAGGGGCGGAGGAGGAAATTCAAAGGCTTTCCATCAATAAGGCTGTAGAAATTTATGGAGATCCTCTGCCAACCATTGTACAGGAAAGAATGAATAAGGAACTTAATTCTATCATCAAAAACGGTTTTTCAGTGATGTACATTATTGCGCAAAAGTTGGTATGGAAATCGCTAAGTGACGGGTACCTAGTGGGGTCCAGGGGTTCTGTAGGTTCTTCTTTTGTTGCATTTTTAAGCGGTATAACTGAAGTAAACGCATTACCCCCGCATTATGTCTGCCCGCAGTGCAAATATTCTGAATTCATCACCGATGGTTCTGTGGGTTCAGGAGTTGACATGCCGGATAAAGATTGCCCAAAATGCGGCAGTAAATTTAACAAAGACGGTCACGATATACCTTTTGAAACTTTCTTAGGGTTTGATGGAGACAAGGAGCCGGATATTGACCTTAACTTCTCAGGGGAATACCAACCTGTTGCTCATAAATATACTGAAGAGCTATTTGGGGAAGGTCACGTATTCAGGGCAGGAACCATTGGTACTATCGCTGAAAAAACAGCTTACGGATTTGTAAAAAAATATCTTGATGAAAGGGGAAAAGTAGTCCATAATGCAGAAATAAACCGTCTGGTCAAAGGATGTACCGGGGTAAAAAGGACAACAGGGCAGCACCCCGGGGGTGTCATGATTGTACCGAGAAAAAATGAAATATATGAATTTTGTCCAATACAACGTCCTGCTGATGATCCGGATTCCAACATTATCACTACTCATTTTGATTATCACTCCATTAGTGGCAGGCTGTTAAAACTGGATATTTTAGGACATGACGATCCAACGGTAATAAGGATGCTGGAAGACCTGACCGGTGTCAATGCAAGAAAGATTCCTATTGGCGATCCTGCAACCATGAGCATATTTACCAGTACCGAAGCATTAGGAATTACACCGCAGGATATCAATAGTGAAGTTGGAACCTTTGCCATCCCGGAATTTGGGACAAAGTTTGTCCGGCAAATGCTGGTTGATACCCGGCCCAAGACTTTTGCAGAGCTTGTGCGGATCAGCGGACTTTCCCATGGTACCGATGTTTGGTTGAACAATGCCCAGGACCTGGTCAGGGCGGGTATTGCTACCCTCCCGGAGGTAATTTGTACCCGTGATGATATCATGGTGTATCTCATGTATAAAGGACTTGCACCCAAGCATGCTTTTAAAATCATGGAAAGCGTCCGTAAAGGGAAAGGATTAAAGGAAGAAGACGAAAAAGCCATGAGGGAAAATAATGTTCCTGAATGGTACATAGAATCATGTAAAAAGATCAAATATATGTTTCCTAAAGCCCATGCGGTTGCTTATGTTACCATGGCCTTTAGAATTGCTTACTTTAAAGTCCATTATCCTGAAGCATTTTATATCGCTTATTTTACCGTACGCGCCGATGATTTTGATGCCGAATTGATGACCCATGGTGTTGAGCGGGTAAGAAATAAGATTAAGGAACTGGAAGCTAAAGGCAATGAAATCAGCACAAAAGAAAAAAATGTTTTAACCATACTGGAAGTATGCAATGAGATGTACAGCCGGGGAATAAAATTTCTTCCTATTGATTTATATAAGTCTGATGCGGTCAAATTTATTAATACAGGAAATGGTATTCTTCCACCGCTGAATGCTTTGCAAGGTGTTGGCACGTCAGCGGCAAAAAGTATTGTAGAAGCAAGGCAGGAGGGAGAGTTTATTTCCATTGATGACCTGCGGATACGGGCAAAAATCAGTAAGGCTGTGATAGAAATATTACAGCAGCATGGGTGTTTGAAGGATTTACCTG
This sequence comes from Petroclostridium xylanilyticum, assembly GCF_002252565.1. Taxonomy (NCBI): domain Bacteria; kingdom Bacillati; phylum Bacillota; class Clostridia; order Eubacteriales; family Oscillospiraceae; genus Petroclostridium; species Petroclostridium xylanilyticum. The sequence continues at coordinate 331,372 of NZ_NPML01000007.1, read as the reverse complement.
AAAGCAGTCAATTAAGTTTGTTTTGAATATAAATTGAATGAAAAACAAAAATAGTTACAATTTTTTTAATTAGTGTTGCTAAATTTGAGAAAGAGTGGTATAATATCTAACGGTACAAACAAATACTTATTGTTCTCGGAAGAGTGGGTAGATATCCCACTCTTTCGCATTATGTATATTTGTATAATATAATAGGTTATATAGGCGTTAAGTTAAGGAATGTTTTAGTAAATAATAGCACAACTTAACGACTATAATAGATTGTAAATACTTCAATTGTATCGCAAGTGTGGAAAATAAATTATATATTTATAGAGAATAATACAGTTGAAGATTAAGATTGATATGAGCATATTCATTATAATTATTGCTTAATCTCAATCTTAATTTTGACCAGAAATTGTAAGAAAGGTGGGAACATAATTGCCCAAATTAAGAGTTGAGGACATTGTTTATAACTTGGCGGAGCCTATCGCCCAAAAGAACAATTGTGAAGTTGTAGATGTGGAGTTTAAAAAAGAAGGTGCTAATTGGTTTTTAAGGGTGTTTATTGATAAAGAAGATGGAGTCACGTTAGACGATTGTGAAGCTGTAAGTAAGGAAATAAGTGATGAATTGGACAGGGTGGACCCTATAGAGCAGAGCTATTATTTGGAAGTTTCATCACCCGGCCTTGACAGACCGCTAAAGAAAGAAAAAGATTTTCTAAAGTTCATAGGTCATAAAATTGAGATAAAACTATATCAGGCCATAAACGGGACAAAAATGTTGTCAGGCACATTAGAAGCTTATAACAATGGCAATATAACTGTTAGACTTGATGAAGGAAACATAATTGAAATAGATAAAGAAAAAATTGCTTTAGTGAGATTAGCCGTCTTATAAGTAACCAACTTTAAAACTAAATATTTAGATATTAAAGTTGGTTACTTTCATCGATAACTATATAGTTCACTGTTAACAGTTCACAGCAGCAAACGATTTAATAGCCTTTACTGTGAACCGTGAACTTATTGGCTTTATCTGCCATGTAAAATCATTATCAGTAAGTATATACATTAATTTATGTTTAACTTTAATATTGGTTATCGATATAAAAAAACTTAATAGGGGAGGAATGAAAATGAATGCTGAATTCATTGGGGCATTGGAACAAATAGCCAAAGAAAAACATATAAGTACAGAAGTATTGATTGATGCCATTGAGGCTGCACTTATTTCTGCTTACAAGAGGAATTTTGGTTCATCTCAAAATGTGTCGGTAGTGATTGATAGGATTTCAGGTGAAGTCAGGGTATATGCCAAGAAAAAAGTTGTTGAAGAAGTACAAAATGATTTGGTGGAAATAAGCCTTGAAGATGCGCGTAGCATTAGTAAAAAATATGATATATCCGATATTGTTGAAATTGAAGTTACACCCAAAAAATTTGGGAGAATAGCCGCACAAACTGCTAAGCAAGTTGTAGTACAACGTATAAGGGAAGCTGAAAGAGGAATAATTTATGATGAATTTTTCAGCAAACAAAATGATATTGTAACAGGAATTGTGCAGCGGATTGAAAAGAAAAATGTGATAGTCGAAATGGGAAAAATTGAGGCTATACTTGCACCGAACGAACAAGTTCCTGGAGAGGTATATAATTTCAATGACAGGATTAAAGTTTATGTTATTGAAGTGAAAAAGACTACTAAAGGGCCACAAGTTCTCATTTCCAGAACCCACCCGGGGTTGGTAAAAAGACTTTTTGAAAAGGAAGTTCCGGAAATATATGATGGCATTGTTGTAATTAAAAGTATTTCAAGAGAGCCCGGTTCCAGGACAAAAATTGCAGTCCACTCTGTTGACCCTAATGTTGACCCGGTGGGAGCTTGCGTGGGACAGAAAGGTAATAGGGTTCAAGTAATTGTAGATGAATTAAGAGGTGAAAAAATAGATATTATAAAGTGGAGCTCTGATCCTGCAGAATATATTGCAGCCAGTTTAAGTCCTGCCAAGGTATTAAAAGTGGAAGTAAATGAGGCTGAAAAATCGGCAAAAGTTGTGGTGCCTGACTATCAATTATCTCTGGCTATTGGTAAAGAAGGACAAAATGCCAGGTTAGCAGCAAAATTGACAGGCTGGAAAATTGATATAAAAAGCGAGTCACAGGATAATGTTTAGACGGGTGAGCACCATCATATATGGAATTATGTACTATTTCAGGAGGTGACGGTATGCAAAAACAAAAAAAAATACCTCTTCGAATGTGTTTAGGGTGTCAGGAGATGAAACCCAAAAAAGAACTTATAAGAGTAGTAAAGAATCAGGCAGGTGAAATTTCCATAGATTTTAAAGGAAAAAAACCCGGACGGGGGGCTTATATATGTAATAATATCGAATGCTTTAGAAAAGCCCGTAAAGGTAAAAAGTTTGAAAAAGCTTTTTCACAAGCTATAGACGATCAAATCTATCAGCAAATTGAAGAAGAATTGGAGACACAAGATGAATGATAAATTGTACTCGATGATTGGTTTGGCGCAAAAAGCCGGGAAGGTGGCTTCCGGGGAAGAGAGTTGTGAAAAGGACATAAAGGCTGGCAAAAGCATGTTAATTATCATCGCAGAAGACAGTTCTGCTAATACCAAAAAGAAGTTTTCAAATATGTGTACGTATAGAAATATACCGTTTTTCGAGTTTGGTACAAAAGAACTGTTAGGAAAATTTACAGGTAAAGACTATCGTGCTGTCTTGTCAATCAGGGATATTAATTTTGCAAAATCAATTAAAAGTGTATATGATCGAAAGCTAAGCGGGGGTGAATAATTTGTCTAAACCTAGAGTTTATGAAGTTGCAAAAGATTTGAATATTACCAGTAAGAACATCATCGATGAACTGCATAATTTTGACGTAGAGATTAAAAATCATATGAGTACGCTGGACGATTTAGACATTGATATTATTTTGGAAATCCTTACACAACAAAATGATGAAAGTAATAAGCAAGATTTAAATCAAAAGCAGGAAAAGAAGAGCGAACCGCGTACCAATGAAAACGTCGCTAAAGATCATCATAAAGCTGTAGATAACAGAAATGCAGAGCAAATGAGGGAAAGCAATCCTAAAAACAAGGTGAAAGGAAGGTATTTTGATACACGTCCAACCACTGTAGATTTAGATAAGCTGGACACTGAAAGAATTGAAGAATTGGTTCCTGATAGGGTTAAAGACCAGGGAAAGCAGAAACAAAAAATTAAAAAAGGATTTGGAAAGGTCAAGAAAGACAAACCTTCAGATGAAAATTTAACTAAACTTCAGACGAAACCTCAAAAATCCAAAAAAGAGGCTGTTGAAATAGCTATTCCTGATGAAATAACTGTTGGAGATTTGGCGCAAAAACTAAAAGTACCTGCGGCTGAAGTAATAAAGAAGTTGATGACACTTGGCATCATGGCAGCAGTTAATCAGACAATCGATTTTGATACGGCTTCACTAGTTGCAGAGGATCTTGGCGCTAAAGTTGAAAAAGAGGTTATCGTAACTGAAGAAGATAGGTTATTTAACGATGTGCAGGACGATCCGGCAAAGCTGAAGCCGCGTTCTCCCGTAGTTGTTGTAATGGGACATGTTGACCATGGTAAAACCTCTTTGCTTGATGCCATAAGACAAACCAATGTTACTGCTACCGAAGCTGGGGGTATTACACAGCATATAGGCGCTTACCGGGTGAAAATTCATGATAAAGAAATAACGTTCCTGGATACACCGGGACATGAAGCGTTCACTGCAATGAGGGCAAGGGGTGCCCAGGTTACCGACATTGCGATACTTGTGGTTGCGGCCGATGATGGAATTATGCCCCAAACAGTTGAAGCAATTAACCATGCAAAAGCAGCAAATGTGAGCATCATTGTTGCAATTAACAAGATGGATAAAGAAGGTGCAAATGCTGACAGGGTTAAGCAGGAGCTGACAGAGTACGGTTTGGTACCTGAAGAGTGGGGAGGCGACACCATTTGTGTTCCTGTTTCTGCATTGAAAAAAGAAGGAATTGATCATTTGTTGGAGATGATACTTCTTGTGGCAGAAATGCAAGAGCTTAAGGCAAATCCGGATAGACTGGCTAAAGGTACGGTTATTGAAGCTCAGTTGGATAAAGGAAGGGGACCTGTTGCAACAGTATTGGTTCAAAACGGTACGTTAAAAGTTGGTGATATAATCGTAGCAGGAACGGCTGTAGGTAGAGTTAGAGCAATGATGGACGATAAAGGGCAAAGGGTAAAAAAAGCCGGGCCATCAATGCCTGTTGAGATACTTGGTCTGTCCGAGGTGCCTGATGGCGGTGATATTTTCTATGCAGTAGAGGATGAGAAAAAGGCTCGCGAAGTAGTTCAAAAAAGAAAAGAAAAAATTAAGGAAGAACAATTCAAGGCACACCAGAAAGTGTCTCTGGATGATCTGTTTAACCAAATTAAGGAAGGACAGGTTAAAGATCTTAATATTATTATCAAGGCAGATGTTCAAGGCTCGGTAGAAGCAGTTAGACAATCGTTGGAAAAATTAAGCAATAATGAGGTAAGAATTAGAACAATCCATGGCGGTGTTGGCGCTATTACAGAGTCAGATGTCATGTTGGCTTCTGCATCTAATGCGATTATTATTGGATTCAATGTCCGCCCTGATTCGGGAGCAAGAGCTTCTGCCGAACAGCAAGATGTAGAAATCAGGTTGTATAGAATTATCTATAATGCTATAGAAGATATGGAAGCAGCGATGAAGGGTATGCTGGAACCTAAGTATAAAGAAGTTATTATTGGCCATGCCGAGGTGAGAGCTACTTTCAAAGTGTCTGGAGTCGGTACGATAGCAGGATGTTATGTAACCGACGGTAAAATCAACAGACATTCAGAAGTAAGAGTTGTAAGGGACGGCATTGTCGTACATGAAGGCACACTTGCTTCTTTGAAGAGATTTAAAGATGATGCCAGAGAAGTTGCTGCCGGTTATGAGTGTGGTATAGGTATAGATAAGTTCAACGATATTAAAGAGGGCGATATAATAGAATGTTTTGTGATGGAAGAAGTTAAGTAGAATTGAGAATTGACAATTGAGAATTGCGAATTATAATGCGAATTATAAATTGTTGATTGTTTGGTGCGGGAAGGTGAAAGAAATGTCATTTAATAGGATTGATAGAATTAGTGAAGAAATCAAGAAAGAACTCAGTGAGATTATTCGAGAATTAAAGGATCCCCGAATTCCGGAAATGACCAGTGTGGTATTGGTGGATGTTACCAGGGATTTAAGATATGCAAAGGCCTATATCAGCGTAATGGGTGATAAAGAACAACAGAATAATGCCATTGCCGGTTTAAAAAGTGCCGCTGGATTTATTAGAAAAGAGGTAGGTAAAAGAGTTCAGCTGAGATATATTCCTGAATTTACATTTATACTTGATGAGTCTATTGAACATGGAGCACATATTGCTAAATTACTCCATAATATTTCAACAGCAGAAGGAGAATCAGTTGAACATGACACTAAATCAACTGGCTGAAATAATAAAATCAAGGTCCAATATTGCAATCCTCCCTCATGTTAATCCTGATGGGGATTGCATAGGGTCTTCTTTTGCGCTGCAGTTAGCATTGCAAAAGTTACAAAAAGATTCGATAGTTATTGTAGAAGAAGACATTCCTCAAGTTTATTCGTTTTTGGCAGGTAAATATGCAAAGTTAAACGAAATACCTTCTGGCCTAGTGTTTGACACCGTTATATGCCTTGATTGCGGTGATGAGCGTCGTCTGAATGACCGCCTTTATTTGTTTGAAAGCGCGCAAACAACGGTAAATGTTGACCATCATATTAGTAATACGAAATTTGCTCAATTCAACTATGTCGATACTTACTCATCTGCTACAGGAGAGATTATTTACGATTTATTGAGTATATTAGGTGTGACGATAGATAAGGATATTGCGGCCAATCTTTATGTAGCAATTTCCACCGATACCGGGGGCTTTAGATATGGTAATACCACCTCCAGGACGCACCATATTGCTGCTGCATTTCTGGATACGGGAATTGATATTGCTGAAATTAATAGAAGAGTATTTGATACGGTTTCTATGGCAAGGTTAAAGCTTGTGGCACAAGCAATTAATAATATCGAGTTTTATGAGGATGGAAAAATAGCATTAATCGCTTTATCCTATGAACTGATTCAAAAGATGGGGATCACTGATGAAGAAGGTGATGGTCTTTCCAGTCTTCCACGGACTATTGAGGGCGTAGAAGTAGGATTGTTACTCAAAGAAAAAGCGCCGGGAGAAGTAAAGGTCAGTTTTCGTTCCAACCAGTATGTTGATGTATCAAAGGTAGCAGCTTCTTTTGGAGGTGGAGGCCATAAAAGAGCAAGCGGTTGTACATTGAATATGGATATGATGGCAGCAAAAAAACAAATTTTAGAGGCTGTAAAATTGGCTGTTATACAAGGGGTTGAAGAGTAGTGGACGGAGTTATAAACATTCTTAAACCCAGTGGGATGACCTCCCATGATGTAGTCAGTTTCATCAGAAAATGTACTCATATAAAAAAAGTAGGACATACCGGCACCCTGGATCCAGGTGCTGCAGGTGTTTTACCTATATGTATTGGTAAAGCAACCAAGGTTGCTGATATGTTATCCGGACAGGACAAGCAGTACCGGGCTGAATTAAAGTTAGGAATTACAACCGATACACAGGATAGTTTCGGGCAAATCATCAGTGAGCAAAAGGTTATTATTTCCAGGGAAATAATAGAGGAATCGGTTTACAGTTTTAAAGGAACAATTGAGCAAGTGCCGCCTATGTATTCTGCCATTAAGGTAAAAGGTCAGAAGCTGTATGAACTGGCTAGAAAAGGTGTGGAAGTCAAAAGAGAACCACGGCAGATAAAAATATATGACATAAAGGTTCTCAATATTGATTTTGATAACAATACTGTTCTTTTAGATGTACAATGCTCCAAAGGAACCTATATCAGGACTCTGTGTTTTGATATTGGGGAAAAGATAGGCTGTGGAGCCCATATGTCGTTCCTTTTAAGAACTAGAAGTGGAAATTTCACTCTTGACCAGGCAATAACGATAGAAGAGCTGGAACGATGTGCCAAAGAAAATAAATTAAATAATTTATTAACGCCTGTTGATAAATTATTTTGTGATTTTCCTTTTATTACTGTAAATTCTAACGTTGAAAAGAAGATTGTTAACGGTAATCAAGTATCAGTTGATTTAATAGAAAACAAAAGTGGTTTAAGAAAAGGGACGATTTGCAGGATTTATAACGGGAGAGGTGTTTTTTTGTGCCTGTCACAAGTGGTCCAAAAATTAGATAATGGGCTTTATCTTAAGCTGTTAAAAAGTTTCTTTTGAGGTGGAATAGATGAGGGTTGTATTTTCAAGGGATATAAATAGTATAGAGACATCTCAGGGAATAGGTATAGCCTTGGGTAACTTTGATGGCTTGCACTTGGGCCATATGGAATTAGTGAATAGGACTATGCGTATATGCAAGGATAGAAATCTAAGGTCAATGGTTTATACCTTCAATGATCATCCTGAAAACATTATAGCAGGCAAAGTAGTTACACCTCTAATAACCTCTAATGAAATGAAAGCAGATATATTAAGGCATTATGATTTAGATTATTTATATTTTGAAGAGTTTAACGAATTTTTTATGAAAATGGATCCTGAGGCTTTCGTCAAGAAAATTTTAGTGGAAAAATTCAATGTTAAAGCTGTAATCGTTGGATTTGATTACCGGTTTGGACATAAAGGTGCTGGGGATATACAATTACTTACAATAATGGCACAAGAATACGGTTTTTATCTTGATATTGTACAGCCGGTGAAGTTGGGAGATGTAATTGTCAGCAGCAGCATCATCAGAAAGCTAATAAGGGAAGGCGATGTAGAGCAGGCTTCCAAATTTATGAACAGGTTATATACTATTTCCGGAAAGGTAGTAAGGGGAAAGAAACTTGGAAATACGATAGGTTTTCCTACTATTAATTTAATTCCGGATGATAATTTGGTTCTTCCATCAAAAGGCGTATATATTACCAATGCAGTTATAGATAACCATATATTTTATAGTGTAACAAACGTTGGAGAAAATCCTACATTTCAGGAAAAAGGAATAAAAATTGAAACCTATATTTTAAATTTTGAAGGTAACCTATATGGTAGTAATGTATCAATTCGATTTATAAAAAAAATAAGAGATGAAAAGAAATTTAATAGTATTAGTGAGTTAACAAACCAGATTGCAAGAGATGTTGAATACGCTAATAAATATTTTAGCAGTAAAGGTATTTACAATAAAATTAATATGTGTTAGAATACTTGATGTTACAGGTATGATTAACCTGAAGCCAGGATGTGGGAGTCACCTACCCATTTCTTAGCTGTGGGGGATTTTTATTGAGGAGGTGAATGATATCATGTTAAAAGAGGTAAAACAATCCATTATTGATACTTATAAACTTCATGAGAATGATACCGGTTCTCCAGAGGTTCAGATTGCTTTGCTTACAGAAAGAATTAACCATCTAAATGAGCACCTTAACGTGCACAGAAAAGACCACCACTCAAGAAGAGGTCTTTTAAAAATGGTTGGTCAGCGTAGAGGCTTGTTAAACTATTTGGCAAAGAGGGATATCGAAAGATACCGTAATATTGTTGAAAAATTGAACTTAAGAAGGTAATGATAAATGAGCGGCGTTTACCGCTCATTTATTGTATATTCATTCAGTATAATAAGCCGAATGTGTGAAAATAATACTATTGTATTTTGCTTGTACTTTTGTAGCTATTAGTAGTTAGCCATTAGATTTATACTTTAGCAGCTGCTGCTAAAGTATAAATCTAAGTGCTAAAAACTAGTAGCTACTCCGATGTAATATATTCTTAATAGTTCTTACGTAAGACAAACAAGGAGGTAATACTATAATGCATAGAACTTTCAGCATGAATTTGGCAGGAAGGCAGCTTACTATAGAAACAGGTAAATTAGCTCAATTGGCAAATGGTTCAGTATTGGTACGTTATGGTGATACAGTAGTTTTAGTAACAGCTACCGCGGCTGATAAACCAAGAGAAGGTATAGATTTTTTTCCTCTTAGTGTAGATTATGAAGAGAGGCTTTATGCAGTAGGAAAAATACCGGGCAGTTTTATGAAAAGAGAAGGAAAGCCCACTGAAAAAGCGATATTGACTTCAAGGGTAATCGACAGGCCTATTCGTCCTCTATTCCCAAAAGATTTTAGAAATGATGTAGCTGTGGTAGCTACAGTTCTTTCTGTAGAGCAGGATAACTCGCCGGAAATTGCAGCTATGATTGGTGCATCTGCAGCATTATCTATTTCTGATATACCTTTTAACGGGCCTATTGGAGGTGTTTTGGTAGGGTTAGTAGATGGACAATTTATTATCAACCCTACGGTTCAACAAAGGGAGAAGAGCATACTCAACCTCACCGTAGCAGGATCACGGGACAAGGTAGTAATGATAGAAGCTGGTGCAAAAGAGGTTCCAGAAGATGTAATGCTTGAAGCCATTATGTTTGGCCATGAGGAAATCAAAAAAATATGCAATTTTATTGATGAGATTGTCAAAGAAATAGGTAAGTCCAAATTTGAATATCAGTCATTTGAGGTTGATGAGACGCTTTATAATGACATAAAGGAATATGCTTATGAAAAGATTCAAGCGGCTTTAGATACCGATGACAAAAAAACCAGGGAAGAAAATCTTAAAGTAGTATACGATGACGTATTCGAGCATTTTGCTGAGAAATACCCGGATATGCAGATGCAAATGGGAGAAGCACTGTACAAACTTCAAAAATATACTGTAAGAAGATGGATATTGGATGAGGGCAAGCGGCCGGATGGCAGAGGAATGACAGAGATAAGGCCTCTGGCTGCTGAAGTCGGTCTGCTTCCCAGAACCCATGGGTCCGGACTGTTTACAAGAGGACAAACGCAGGTGCTTACTGTTGCAACCTTAGGTGCAATGGGAGATGTGCAATTGCTCGATGGGTTAGAAGAAGAAGAAACCAAGAGGTACATGCATCACTATAATTTCCCATCTTTTAGCGTGGGTGAAACCAAACCATCAAGAGGTCCGGGCAGAAGAGAAATAGGACATGGTGCCTTGGCAGAAAGAGCTTTGGAACCTGTTATCCCAAGTGAAGAAGAATTTCCTTATGCAATTAGGCTGGTTTCAGAAGTATTAAGTTCCAACGGTTCAACTTCACAAGGCAGTGTTTGTGGCAGTACATTGGCACTGATGGATGCCGGTGTGCCTATTAAAGCTCCGGTAGCAGGTATTTCGGTGGGATTGGTTACTGAAGGAGACAGGTTTATTACTATGACCGATATACAGGGGCTGGAAGACTTTTTTGGAGACATGGATTTCAAGGTAGCCGGGACCAAAAAAGGAATCACTGCCATACAGATGGACATTAAGATAGACGGGCTTACCCGTGAGATAATTGAACAGGCTTTAAAACAAACAAGAGAGGCCAGGATATATATTCTGGATGAAGTGATGTTGAAAGCAATAGATAAACCAAGGGCAGAGTTGTCACCCTATGCCCCAAAAATAATGACTACAACCATTGACCCTGAAAAGATTAGAGAAGTTATTGGTCCGGGCGGAAAGATTATACAAAAGATCATTGCCGATACGGGAGTTAAAATTGATATTGAAGATGACGGACGGGTATTTATAGCAACTACTGATGCAGCAGCCGGGCAGAAAGCTTTAAGGATTATAGAAGGAATTGCGAAAGATGTGGAAGTAGGACAGGTTTACCTGGGCAAAGTGGCAAGAATAATGAACTTTGGTGCTTTTGTCGAATTCCTTCCCGGAAAAGAAGGCTTGGTACATATTTCAAAATTAGATAGAAAGCGTGTTGAAAAAGTTGAAGACGTAGTAAATGTGGGAGATGAAATTCTGGTAAAAGTTGTAGAGATTGATAAACAAGGCAGAATTAATCTTTCCAGGAAAGATGCCCTACCTGAGTTAGATGAAGAAAATAAGTAAAAGGCTTCATTATTTTAAGGCTTATCTGAAGCCTTTTTTATTTTTAGGAGTTACACAAAATGGCAGTTGCATATAATAGCTATATACCTTATAATTACATTAGATTTTTATCAAATTGTTATCATTGTGCTGCGTAGTAAATTGAATATATGGAATACTTATAAAGTATATTTTAATATAGGTACTGGGAGGATTTATGTATAAACTGCATACGTTAAAAAATGGTGTTAGAGTAGTATCGGAGTATATTCCTTACGTGAGGTCTGTATCGCTGGGTATTTGGATAGGCACCGGATCAAGAAGTGAAAGTAAAAAAAACAATGGTATTTCTCATTTTATAGAACACATGCTGTTCAAAGGAACTGTTAATAGAACTGCTAAAGATATTGCTGAAAGTATTGATTGTATAGGTGGACAACTTAATGCTTTTACGGGGAAGGAGTATACCTGTTTTTATACCAAGACGCTGGACACCCACCTGGATATTGCTATCGATGTATTATCAGATATGTTATTTAATTCTAAGATAGATCAAAATGATATTGATATAGAAAGAAAAGTTATTTTAGAAGAAATTAATATGTATGAAGATTCTCCTGAAGAATTAGTACATGATATTTTATCTGAGGTTATATGGGCAGGAAACCCGTTAGGTTATCCTATTTTAGGAACCGGAGAATCTTTAAATCAAATCAATAGAGAAGAAATACTGAGTTATATGCGTGACAACTACACGCCAGCCAATACGGTTATTGCAATTGCCGGAAATTTTGACTATGAAAAAACAATGGATTTAATAAGCAATAAGTTTGAGAAGTGGAAAGTAGAAAATAATAAACAAAGTGTTTATTCAGAAACTAAATTTAATAATGATATTATTTTTAGATTTAAGGATACGGAACAGGCTCATATCTGCATTGGTTTTCAGGGAATAGAACAGGGAGATGACAGTATTTATGACCTGCTGGTTATAAACAATATATTTGGTGGTGGTATGAGCTCGAGATTATTTCAAAAGATAAGAGAAGAAAAGGGGCTGGCATATTCTGTATATTCCTACCCTTCATCTTATCAGAAAGCAGGCCTGTTTACTATATATGCGGGTATGAATCCGTCACAAATAAGTGAAGTAGTAAAATTAATCTTTGAGGAAATTAATCTGCTAAATAAAAATAAAATAGCGGAAGAAGAGTTAATCAAAGCAAAGGAACAGCTGAAGGGCAACTATATATTAGGGTTAGAAAGTACCAGCAGTAGAATGAATAGTATTGGGAAGTCGGAGTTGCTATTAAGGAAAATTAGGACTCCTGATGAAATTCTGGATAGAATTAATTTAATAACGGTTGAAACTGTAAGCAATATGATAGATAGGATATTTAGCAATAAAAATATTAGTATTTCAGTAGTTGGTACAATTGATGAAAATTTAGACCTTAAAAAATTAATTATATAAAAAAGTGATAGTCTGATGGGACTATCACTTTTTTTATCTTAAAAGTTAAACAAGCACTATTAATTTATTAAGTACATACAATGTATTAGGTTAAGTAATTATATAAGAAATTACGGAGGTGACCTTATGAAAAACGGAAAAAGCTTTGCAATTATAGGTGGAGATCTACGTCAAATAAAGATGGCAAATGGACTAGCAAAAGATGGATACGGCGTTAAGATTTTTGGCTTTAGTGATATAGAATTCCATAAAGATATTATACAAGCTAATAATATTCAAGAAGCGGTTAGTGGTGTAGATGTGATCGTTGCTCCTCTACCATGTTCCCTTGACAACGAAACAGTGAATGCTCCTTTTTATAATGAAAGGATATATTTTAACGACTTATTTAAACAAATGTTAAGAAACCAACTTTTTGTCGGAGGAAAAATAAGTGAAAAAATTAATAATCTTGCGAAAGTATATAATATCTATGTCATAGATTATTTTGAAAGAGAGGAATTAACTGTATTAAATGCTATACCTACTGCTGAAGGAGCAATACAAATTGCTATGGAAGAGCTGCCAATTACATTACATAATAGCAACTGTTTGGTTTTAGGCTTTGGCCGTATAGGAAAGATTCTTTCCAAAATGCTTGTGGGCATTGGGGCCAATGTTACCGTGGAAGCGAGAAAATATGAAGATTTAGCTTGGATAAAGAGCTATGGCTATACTGGAGTCCATTTAAATAAGCTAGGGGAAATCATAGGGAACTATGATGTTATTTTTAACACTATTCCAAGCGTAATTTTAAACACTGAAATACTTTCAAAAATAAAAAAGGATTGTCTGGTAATTGATTTAGCATCAAAACCAGGAGGAGTTGATTTTGATATGGCTAGAGATATGGGGATCAAAACCATATGGGCATTATCTTTGCCGGGCAAAGTTGCTCCGGATACTGCAGGGGATATTATTAAAGATACAATATTTAATATTATTGATGAATTGGGGGTGTAGAAATGGATATAAAAGGGTTAACAATAGGCTTTGCCTTAACAGGGTCCTTTTGTACTTTTACAAAGGTAATACCCGAAGTGGCGAACCTTGTAAAAGAAGGTGTAAAAGTGATCCCAATCATGTCAGAAAATGCATATTCCATAGATACAAGATTTGGAAAAGCCCAAGATTTTGTACAGCAATTAGAGGAAATCACAGGAAACCAGGTTATTAGCAGTATAAGTGCTGCTGAACCCATAGGTCCTAAAGCATTGTTAGATGCTCTAATTATTGCACCGTGTACAGGTAATACACTTTCCAAATTGGCTAATGCTGTAACCGATACATCTGTAACGATGGCAGCAAAAGCTCATCTGAGGAATCTAAGGCCGGTAATTATTGCAGTTTCGACGAATGATGGACTGGGGGCAAATGCAAAGAATATTGGTTTACTGTTAAATACCAAGAATATCTATCTTGTTCCTTTCCAGCAGGATGACCCGGTTCATAAGTATAATTCACTGATTGCAAAAATGAGCCTGATTATTCCTACTTTGAAAAAAGCACTGGACGGAGAACAGATTCAGCCGATTATATTAGGTACGGATGAGTAATAAGAAAATAGCTTGCGTAAAAACTACGTACAAAGGTGCATTGTTTTACCCGTAGAGTTTCGAGGTATAGAACTTCTAAGGCTTGTGTCAGGCAGGCGCAACCTCGCTTCGCTCAAACAGTGCGCCTGCATATCTCACTGCGCCAGGAAGTTCTAATACCTCTCCACAATTGCGTTTTTACAACAGTCATCATGCAATCTCATTTAAATCATAAGGTGTTTCCTGATATACATAGTAATTTAGCCAGTTTGAGAATAACAGGTTTGCATGTCCTCTCCATTTTACTATTGGAGGCTTTGTAGGGTCATCATTTAAAAAATAGTTTTTTGGGATTGCAATATTAAGACCTTTATTAATATCGCGTTCATACTCTCCTTTTAGAGTTAAAGGATCATATTCTGAATGTCCGGTTACAAAAATCTGGCGGCCGTCGTTTGTTGCAACGATATAAATCCCTGCAGCTTCTGACTCTGATAAAATCTCCAGTTTAGGAATTTTCTCAATATCTTCCCGCCGGATTTCTGTATGCCTTGAATGTGGAGCAAAAAACTCATCATCAAAACCCCGGAGGAGTTTTACATTTTTTTTGTTGACAGTATGAGGAAATACGCCAAACATCTTTTCATCCAGCGGGTATTTAGGTATTTTAAAGTGATAATAAAGTCCTGCCTGAGCTGCCCAACAAATATGAAATGTCGAAGTAACATTATGCACTGACCATTCCATAATTTGTTTTAATTCTTCCCAGTAATCCACTTCTTCAAATTCAAGGTGCTCAACAGGGGCACCTGTTATGACCATTCCATCAAATTTCTGGTTTTTGATATCCTCAAAAGTTTTGTAAAAAGTAATTAAATGTTCTTCAGAAGTGTTTTTAGCTTTGTATGTTTTTGTATGTAGCAACTCTATTTCCACCTGGAGGGGAGAATTTCCAAGTAGACGAAGCAGTTGTGTTTCTGTAGCAATTTTTGTCGGCATCAAATTTAAGATAACAATCCTGAGCGGCCGGATATCCTGATGAACAGCACGTTTTTCAGTCATTACAAAAATATTTTCATTGTTAAGAGTTTCTACTGCCGGCAGGCTATCTGGTATTTTTATTGGCATATGAATTACTCCTTTTTGGTTTTTAAGAATAATATGCATTCAGTATAACAGATATAAACCTCTTTTACAATCGGCAAAATATATTGGGTGTGATTAATATAATTTAAAAATTCAGAGCGGAAGAATATTTTAAAGTACCGATTTGTATACTAATAGTAGTTGCTATATAGATTTATATTAAAGCTTGACAGGAGTGAAAAAATGTTTGATGGAGCAAATGAGAATAAAATAACTTTTATTAAGATGAACGATGATAAGGAAAAAAAAGTTGAAGATGACAAAGAAAATATCGAAAGTATAAAAGAATTTGGTGCATCCAAAGTTAGAAGCTCCAGAGGCAATATTCATTGTTTAACCATTATCGGGCAAATAGAAGGTCATATTACACTTCCGCCACAAAATAAGACTACAAAATATGAACATGTTATTCCTCAACTGATAGCTATTGAAGAAAATGAAGAAATTGACGGATTGCTGGTAATTCTAAATACAGTAGGCGGAGATGTTGAAGCAGGACTTGCAATTGCAGAAATGATTGCAAGTATGAAGAAACCTACTGTTTCACTAGTACTGGGAGGAGGGCATAGCATCGGAGTACCACTGGCAGTTGCAGCAAAACACTCTTTTATTGCGCCTTCTGCTACAATGACAATCCATCCTATAAGAATGACAGGGTTGGTAATTGGAGTTTCACAGACCTTTGAATATTTTGATAGAATGCAAGAGAGAGTAGTGCAGTTTGTTACGAGAAATTCAGGAATATCCAGGGAAAAGTTTAGAGAGCTTATGCTGAAAACAGGAGAACTGGCAAATGATGTAGGGACAGTTCTATTTGGGGAAGATGCGGTGAAAAATGGTTTGATAGACCAACTGGGAGGAGTATCCGATGCGCTTAATAAATTATATGAGATGATTGAAAAAAAGAAAGAGAGCCAAAAAACTAATAGTACTAATATGCAGAAAGACGATAGTAATGTTCAAAAAGATAAAACTGAGTGACAAAAGGGTTTGCGAGTCTTCAAAATCACTAAAAACTAAAAAGGGGAGGAAAAAAGTGATCATTCATTCAATTATCCCGCATGAAATTATATTTGCACAACAAAGGGAAGAGGCTGTAACAACGCAGTATATTATTGTTAAGGGAGAACTTCTGGAGGTTACCCCGCTTTCCTCAAACCAATATAGAGTAAACCGTATTATCAGCACTTGTCTAAAACCCTACTTAGAGCCTCAATTCCAGCCTGGAGCTATCATAGAATATAATATATAGTTCACAGTTAACAGTTCTCAGTTTACAGTAGTAAACGATTTAATAGCTTTTACCGTGAACCGTGAACTGTGAACCATAAACCGTGAACCGTAAACTTATTGACTTTATCTGCCATGTAAAATCATTATCAGTAAATATATAATAAGTATGAAAATATTGGGGAGGGGACAGCGAAAAACAAAGAATAAATATTCGTTTGCCGTTGCGATTATAACAAATGATGTGGTATTATTTAAGATGTTAGCGGTATATTTGCTGGCATCTTTTGTATTTTTTGATTTATAATATAATGTAAGGGGCGTTGTTATGAATACATTTGTTGCAATCATACTGGGGATTGTACAGGGGTTGACTGAATTTTTACCAGTTAGCAGTTCAGGGCATCTGGTAATTTTTCAAGAATTATTCGGTATGAATGAACTTGAACAAAGTCATTTACTGTTTGATACCTTGCTTCATTTTGGAACTTTGCTATCTATTTGCTTGGTATATAGCAAAGACATATATCATTTGATAAAAGAGTTTTTTGAGATGATGGCAGATATTCCTAAAGGTAATATAAATATTAATTCATCACCTTACAGAAGAATGGTCATGCTTCTTATTACTGCAACTATTCCAGCAGTAATAATAGGTTTTCTTTTTAAAGATGCCTTTGAGACTATGTTTAAGTCTATCCGGGTAGTAGGATTTACGCTGTTATTTACCGGATTTTTATTGTGGATTACCAGTAAATTAATTCCTGGATCTAAAGATGAAAAAAATGTAAAATACTCCAATGCCTTTGTGATAGGCTTGTTTCAAAGTCTTGCCATAACACCGGGAATTTCCCGTTCCGGCTCAACAATAGTAGGTGCATTATTGAATGGTCTTAAAAAAGAATTTGCCGTAAAGTTTTCTTTTTTAATGTCTATTCCTGCCATTCTGGGAGCAGCAGTATTACAGGTACCGGATTTAATGAAGCAAGGGTTCAATAGCACTGATGTATTTTCTTATACTGCAGGAACTTTGGCAGCAGCAATTACAGGATTTATAGCAATTAAGTTTTTAATTAACCTGCTGAACAGGGGAAAGTTCTATTTATTTTCATATTACTGCTGGACAGTAGGTATATTTATCATTATTTACAGCTTGTTAAAATAGGGTGGTCAAGATGGGAAAACGGAAGATAAAAGCTGGAAAAAAAACAACCCAAAATAACACTTCTCAAATTAATGTGCATGGAGAAGTTGTGGCACTCTTTACCATAGCTTTGGGCTTGCTGATGGGGGTTAGCTTCTTTTCAGAGGGAGCGGGGATTTTTGGAAATAGTTTTAGAAACATTTGTATGGGATTATTTGGATATTTGATATATGCGATTCCGTTTCTTGTTACAGCGTACGGTGTGCATTATGTTATCCAAAAAGGACAGTTGCAGTGCAGCTATAAGTACTGGCTGTCTTTTGGCTTATTAGTTTTAATTAGTGCAATAGTACATATATTTTTCTATGATTCCGGCCGGGAATTATCTGTGAAAGAAAGTATAGAATTCTTCTATATTTCAGGCCAGCAAGGAAAAGGTGGAGGAGTTGTTGGAGGTTTAATTGCTGAACCAATGATTAATATGTTCGGGATCTGGGGTGCGGGAATTATTTTAGTTACCTGTTCCCTGATTTTCATTATGATTATTACTGAAATTTCCTTTTTCAAAATTATTAATTTCCTGTATCCTTTTATAAAAAAAGGATTGCTTTTTGTACTAAAGAAAATAATTACTGCGGTCAGAAGAGTGACGGCCTGCAAACCGGACAAGGAAGATGAAGAGGGTCAGGAACAGCAGCCTGTATTACAGCAGCAGTCTGCACAGGAACAACAAGCAGCGGCTGTTGAAATGCCGATCAAAATATATGACCATCAAGCTGCAAGAAATAATAGTGGCTCTAATCAAAATACCGATAATAAATTTGTACAAACGCACAGCAAATCAATATCTATACCAAATAGGGAAGAGAAAAATGAAGTAAAACAGATGGAGAGTATCAATCCTTCCAATGAACATATTCATTATTCTTTTCCTCCTATTGATCTGTTAAATATAGACAACCAGGTCAGCAGACAGAAGGATTCTGCAAATGATTTGAGGAATAATGCCAAAAAATTGGTAGATACATTAAAAAGTTTTGGTGTCGAGGCAAAAGTATTGCAGGTGAGCAGGGGACCTTCCGTTACCCGGTATGAACTGCAACCCAGTGTAGGAGTAAAAGTTAGCAAAATTGTGAATCTAGCTGATGATATAGCTCTAAATCTTGCCGCATCCGGGGTCAGAATTGAAGCGCCTATTCCCGGAAAAGCTGCAATAGGTATAGAAGTGCCTAACAAAGAAGTGACACCTGTGTACCTGAGAGAAGTGATTGAATCGGAGGAATTTAGTCAATACCCATCCAAACTTGCACTTGCCCTGGGAAAAGATATAGCAGGAAAAGCTGTGGTAGCAGATATCTCCAGGATGCCGCACTTGTTAATTGCGGGCGCGACAGGTTCGGGCAAAAGCGTATGTATCAATACACTCATTACAAGTATCTTATATAAAGCCAACCCTAATGAGGTAAAGCTGGTAATGATAGACCCAAAAGTTGTAGAATTAGGTGTATATAATGGTATTCCTCATCTTCTCATTCCCGTGGTAACCGACCCTAAGAAAGCTGCAGGGGCATTAAATTGGGCAGTGCAGGAAATGGTAAACCGGTATAAACTTTTTGCTGATAATAATGTAAGAGATTTAAAAGGGTATAATGCATTGCTTAAAGAAAAGGGAGAAGATAACGCCCTGCCCCAGATTGTGATTATTATTGATGAGCTTGCAGACTTAATGATGGTAGCCCCTAATGATGTTGAAGATTCCATTTGCCGTTTAGCTCAGATGGCCAGAGCTGCCGGAATGCACCTTGTAATTGCTACACAGCGGCCTTCGGTTGATGTTATTACAGGGGTTATAAAGGCTAATATTCCTTCAAGAATTTCTTTTGCCGTATCTTCACAGGTGGATTCAAGGACGATCCTGGATATGGCAGGAGCAGAAAAGTTACTGGGCAAAGGAGATATGTTGTTTTATCCCGTGGGAGCAGCAAAGCCAATAAGATTGCAGGGAGCGTTTATATCCGATAAAGAAGTTGAGAACATTGTTGAGTATATTAAAGGCCATTCGGGCGCAAATTACCATGAAGATATTATTGAGCAGATAGAAAAAGAAAATGAAGTAGAAGAAATGGACCCTGGAGACAATGATGAATTACTCCCCCAGGCTATAGAACTGGTAGTAGATAGCGGACAGGCATCTGTTTCCATGCTTCAAAGACGGTTAAAAGTAGGTTATGCCCGGGCAGCAAGATTAATTGACCAGATGGAGACGCGGGGAATCGTAGGAGGATTTGAAGGCAGTAAACCCCGGCAAGTGCTCATTACTCGGCAGCAATATCATGAGATGCTTATGAATAGCGGTGATTAACGAAGGAGAATGTAAAAATGGCGATAAACGATTTTCTACCGACAACAAAAGAAGATATGCAAAGACGGGGCTGGGAACAGCTTGATTTTTTATATATCAGCGGAGATGCTTATGTGGATCACCCCAGTTTTGGACATGCAATCATCACCCGTGTCCTGGAGAGTAAAGGATATAAAATAGGAATTGTTGCACAGCCCAACTGGCGTAATACGGATGACTTTATGAAGCTTGGAAAGCCAAGGCTGGCAATTCTTATATCTTCCGGGAACCTGGATTCAATGGTAAACCATTATACGGCCAGTAAAAAGCCTCGCAGTGATGACGCTTATTCTCCTGGAGGGAAAGCCGGATACCGGCCTGATAGGGCGGTAATTGTATATTGTAACCGTGCTCGGGAGGCTTACAAGGATGTACCCATTATTATTGGAGGTATTGAAGCAAGTTTAAGAAGGTTTGCACATTATGATTATTGGGATAATAAAGTGAGAAGGTCCATACTGGCAGATTCCCGTGCTGATCTCCTGATATACGGAATGGGAGAAAAACAAATTGTTGAGGTAGCTAATGCTTTAAACGAAGGTAAAAGCGTAAATGAAATAACTTGGATTGCCGGAACCGCATATCTGACAGATAATATCGAAGATTTAAAATCAAAATCAATGCTTGTTCCGTCCTATGAAGAAGTAAGAGATAGTAAAAAGAGATATGCTGAAGCTTGTAAAATTCAATATGAAGAACAGGATCCAATAAGAGGCAAAATTATCATCCAGCCGCATGGAGATAAATATCTTGTACAAAATCCACCAATGATGCCTCTTAACAGAAATGAACTGGATACAGTTTATTCACTTCCGTATCAGAGGACTTACCATCCCATATATGAAGAACAAGGCGGGGTTCCAGCAATAAAAGAGGTTCAATTTAGTATTACCAGTTCTAGAGGGTGTTATGGTTCTTGTACCTTTTGTGCTTTAACATTCCACCAGGGTAGGACGGTACAAAGCCGGAGCAAAGCTTCAATTATTAATGAAGCAAGAAACATGACATGGCATCCTGATTTCAAAGGATATATACATGATGTAGGGGGTCCCACTGCTAATTTTAGAAATGAGGCCTGTGAGAAGCAAATAAAGCATGGTGCATGCAAAACCAGGCAGTGTCTCTATCCGCATCCGTGTAAAAATCTCAACATATCCCATAAAGAGTACCTGGACTTACTAAAAGAACTGAGGGATATTGAAGGCGTAAAGAAAGTATTTATCCGTTCAGGCATAAGATATGATTATTTGATTAACGACCGGAACGAAGAGTTTTTTTGGGAATTATGCCAGCATCATATCAGCGGGCAGTTAAAAGTGGCTCCGGAGCATGTTTCATCAGAGGTTCTTAAAAGAATGGGAAAACCTTCTAGGCAGGTGTATCAGAAATTTGCAGATAAATTTTATGAAATCAATAGAAAAATAGGAAAGGAACAATATCTGGTTCCCTATCTGATGTCCAGTCATCCGGGAAGCAGCCTGAAAGAAGCAATTGAACTGGCAGAATATTTACGGGATATTAAATACAGCCCGGAGCAGGTGCAAGACTTCTATCCCACACCTGGAACATTGGCCACATGTATGTTTTATACAGGGTTGGATCCAAGGACCATGGAGAAAGTATATGTACCACGCTCTCCAAAGGAAAAGGCGATGCAAAGGGCGCTGCTCCAATATAGGAAGCCGGAAAACTATGAACTGGTATATGAGGCGCTTGTTAAGGCGGGAAGAAGGGACCTGATTGGTTTTGGTCCTAAATGCCTTATTCGTCCCAGGAAAGGTAGAAATGAAAATGCATTGACAAGACGAAAGAGATAACATAAAATGAATAGTGCAAATAATGGAAAGGAGGACAATATTTTGGCAGCAAAAATTATCGACGGAAAACAAATTGCATCAAAAATTAAAAATGAATTAAAAAATGAAGTTGACCAGCTCAAATTGAAAGGAATTTTTCCTGGTTTAGCTGTTGTGATAGTAGGTAATAATCCGGCATCAAGAGTATATGTAAATGCGAAAAAGAAAGCATGTGAAGAGATTGGCATATATTCTGAAGAGTATGCCTTACCCGAAGAAACAACACAGCAGGAACTTTTGGATTTAGTCAGGACGCTCAATAAAAAGAAAGAAGTTCACGGGATACTGGTACAGCTTCCTCTTCCTAAACATTTAAATGAAGAAGAGGTAATAAATACGATCAATCCTAATAAAGATGTGGACGCTTTTCATCCTGTGAATGTTGGAAGAATTATATTAGGCAATCCTGTCTTTTTACCCTGTACGCCTGCGGGAGTAATGGAACTTATTAAACAGTCAGGCTTTGATGTAGAAGGAAAAGAATGTGTTGTGGTGGGAAGGAGCAATATTGTAGGAAAACCGCAATCCATACTTCTATTGGAACAGCATGGGACGGTTACGATATGCCATTCAAGGACAAGAAATCTTAAAGATGTGTGCAGGAGAGCAGATATATTGGTAGTAGCAGTTGGAAAACCGCATATCATTACAGGTGATATGATAAAGCCAGGTGCAGTTGTGATAGACGTCGGTGTAAATAGGCTGGAAAATAAGAAGTTAGCAGGAGATGTTGATTTTGACAGTGCGGTGGAGGTTGCAGGAGCTATTACCCCTGTGCCTGGAGGCGTTGGACCTATGACCATTGCAATGCTTATGAAAAATACCGTAAAAGCTGCACAACAATAATTCAATCAGGCACGGTATTAATTGATTCTTGACAGTAATTTTAAAAAAGTTTACAATTATCATATATATTTATACACCAAATATATATATTTTGTTTAAGTTTGCAAGTTCCTCAGGAAAAGTTTTGCATTAATAGAAGAAAATGAAAGATAATGCTATTGATGAATAGCGTCCGCACACTCGTGACTTCAGTAGAGTTAAGGACTCGAACTAGGGTAGGGACTACCCGAAGTTAAGCCTTTGAAGACTGCAAAGCAGTCGATGAATTAGGAATCCTGCGGCTTTAGTTGTGGGAGGTTCAAGAAGGTATCTGGAAACCATTTTATGGAATATTTTTTTGTCATGGTAAGGAGTTACAGCAGCGTGGCGAGCCTGCTGTTGTAAAGTTAAAGTGCAGTAGAAGACTGCGACGTTGTACCTTCAATGACAAGAGAAGAGTGAGTTTCCGAAATTATTTTGATAATAAGGGAGGTGCACATTATTACATTTGGAGAAATAATCATATTAATTGCCGTTGCACTTGGTGCAGCAATATTTTCGGGTATATTCGCTTTCCGTTTTGGAATTGCATATAGAAAAAAGATTGCTGAAGCTGAGATAGGCAGTGCAGAAGAAGAAGCGAAACGAATTATCAGTGATGCTTGTAAGACTGCTGAGAATAAGAAGAGAGAAGCTTTATTGGAAGCAAAAGAAGAGATTCATAAAAATAGAATCGAGTTTGACAGAGAAATAAAGGAAAGAAGAAATGAACTTCAGCGTCAAGAGAGAAGAATTCAACAAAAAGAAGAAACTTTGGACAGAAAAGTTGAATCTCTTGAAGCAAAGGAAGATATGCTGAATAGAAAAAGTAAGGAAATACAAGCTCTGCAGGAAGAAACTTTGGAAATTCAAAGAAAGCAGCTTGAAGAACTGGAAAGAATATCTGGCCTGACCGTAGAAGAGGCAAAGAATTATCTTTTGAAAAATATAGAGAATGAGGTTAAACATGAAGCTGCAATCATGATTAAAGACATTGAAGCTAAGACTAAGGAAGAGGCTGAGAAAAAAGCTAAAGATATTATAAGTGCGGCGATACAAAAATGTGCTGCAGATCATGTAGCTGAAGCTACAGTGTCAGTTGTACCTTTACCAAATGATGAAATGAAAGGAAGAATCATCGGTAGAGAAGGAAGAAATATCAGGACACTGGAAACCTTAACCGGAATAGATTTAATTATTGATGATACTCCTGAAGCAGTAATTTTATCAGGCTTTGATCCTATAAGAAGGGAAGTTGCCCGCGTAGCCCTGGAAAAGCTTATTATAGACGGTCGTATTCATCCTGCGCGGATTGAAGAGACTGTTGAACGGTCCAGGAAAGAAGTGGAAAATACTATCAGGCAGGAAGGTGAGCATGCGACTTTTGAAACAGGCGTGCATGGTTTGCATCCTGAGTTAATAAAATTACTGGGAAAATTGAAATTCAGGACCAGCTATGGTCAGAATGTACTAAGGCATTCTATTGAAGTGGCGCACCTAGCCGGTATTATGGCAGGAGAGCTGGGGGCAGATGTTAATATTGCAAAGAGGGCAGGATTACTTCATGATATTGGGAAGGCTGTAGACCATGAGGTTGAAGGTTCCCATGTAACGATTGGCGCTGATATTGCTAAAAAGTACAGGGAAAGTCAAGAAGTTATACATGCCATTATGGCTCATCACGGCGATGTCCAACCTGAGACCATTATTGCTTGCCTTGTCCAGGCGGCTGATACAATTTCAGCTGCAAGACCTGGAGCTAGACGGGAGAATCTTGAAACTTATATAAAGAGACTTGAAAAACTTGAGGAAATTGCTAATTCATTTAATGGTGTAGATAAATCTTTTGCTATTCAAGCAGGTAGAGAAATAAGAATTATGGTTAAGCCTGAAGATGTAAGTGATGAAAATGCTGTATTAATAGCTAGAGATATTGTTAAAAAAATAGAAAGTGAACTGGAATATCCTGGTCAAATTAAGGTAAATGTCATAAGGGAAACCAGGGCAATTGAGTATGCAAGATAGATAATACGAGTGGGTAGTGAGTAGTGGTTAGTGGGTAGTGTTGTTACAGTCCACGGTCCGCTATTTTCTACCCACTATTTAAATATTATATAAAAAACACTAAATACATTACATACATTGTGACGGGCAAGTCGCATCATGTATGGAATGTTGCAGCCGGAAAACCACCATGGAGGGTGATTTTAGGCTTATCCCGACACGGATGCCGGTATAAGCCGACAGTAAAACATGGAATATGTGGATAGATTTGGAATAATGTAATATATTAAGTGTATTATATATAGGTAAATTATGATAATATGGGAGGCAGGAAACGGAGAGGTTTCCTAATGAAAACAAGGATTGATTTTAGTCAATCTTGTTCTGACAGGAGGAAATTGATTGAGGGTTTTAGCTATTGGAGATATTGTAGGTAATTCAGGCCGTGCAATGATTAAAGATTTTTTAGGTAAGGTAAAAAAAGAATTAGAAGTAGATCTATGTATAGCTAATGGGGAAAATTCTGCTGCAGGTAATGGAATTACACGTCATATTGCTTATGAGCTGTTTAATCATGGTGTTGATGTAATTACTATGGGAAATCATGTATGGAGTAAGAAAGAGATAGTAAGGCTATTTGAAGAAAATTTAAAAATCATTAGACCTGCAAATTATCCTCCTGGAACTCCTGGTAGTGGTCATATCGTAGTAGGTGTAAAGAATAGCAAAGCGGCAATAGTGAATATTTCTGGAAGAGT
The DNA here is from genome assembly GCF_002252565.1 of Petroclostridium xylanilyticum. Taxonomy (NCBI): domain Bacteria; kingdom Bacillati; phylum Bacillota; class Clostridia; order Eubacteriales; family Oscillospiraceae; genus Petroclostridium; species Petroclostridium xylanilyticum. Next base: position 305,866 of record NZ_NPML01000007.1, on the reverse strand, counting down.
TTATCTTGAAAATTTGGATTGCCCTTTTAGGGTAATTGAAAATGAGTTAAAACTGATTAAGAAAATCACAAATATTATTATAGTAGATTTTCATGCAGAAGCGACCTCCGAGAAAGTTGCCATGGGTTGGTATTTAGATGGGAAAGTAAGTGCAGTTTTCGGAACACATACGCATGTCCAAACTGCTGACGAAAGAATACTACCTAAAGGTACCGGATATATTACTGATATTGGTATGACCGGGCCATACGATTCTATTTTAGGAGTACAAAAAGAAATAATCATTAACCGTTTCATTACTCATTTCCCGGAAAAATTTGAAATAGCTGATGGGCCGGCACAATTTAACGGAATTATCCTGGAGATTGATGAAGTAACTGGAAAAACGACAAGTATTAATAGAATAGTTATTAAATAAGTATAACCTCTGAAAAAAATATAAAAAAAAGAAGGATTTTCCTGGTTTGTGTAGAATATATGTATATAAATTAAATAGGTGGAGGTAGCAGCGATGGAGGTACTTAAAGTTTCATCTAAATCCAGTCCAAATTCTATTGCAGGAGCATTAGCTGGTGTAATTCGTGAAAAAGGGGTTGCGGAGATACAAGCAATAGGCGCGGGGGCATTAAACCAGGCTATAAAAGCAGTAGCAATTGCAAGGGGATTTGTAGCTCCTTCCGGAATTGACTTGATATGCATTCCGGCATTTACTGATATTGTGATTGATGGAGAAGAAAGGACAGCTATAAAGCTCATCGTAGAGCCAAGGTAGACAAAAAATCGATAATTGGCAAGGAACTGTTAAGTGCAAAAAGTCTGGTGGGGATTTTTTGCACTTCTCTTTTATTCTTGTAATTTATATGGTATAATCAGTGCGGAGAAATGAAAAAAGTAGGTTATTATAGAAGAGGTGTCAGATGAATATAGGATTTAAGCACCATATTGTTGGCAATCTGGAGTATCTTACTATTCCCTGTTTTGATGAAACAGGAGTTGTAACCCACTGCTTTACTTCCAGGACAGGTGGAACCAGCAGCGGTGAATGTCAAGCGCTTAATCTTGGATTTAATAGAAATGATACACGGGAAAATGTACTCAACAATTTTAGAATTATTACTCAGCAAATAAACGTTGATTACAGAAACCTTGTGTTTTCCAATCAAGTTCATGAAGACAATATCGCAAGTATAACAATGCAAGATGGTGGAAAAGGTATAACTGTTGAAAGCGATATAAGAGGTGTAGATGGTCTTATTACCAGCGAAAGAGGAGTACCTCTTGTCACATTTTACGCCGATTGTGTTCCATTGTTTTTTCTTGATCCGATAAAAGGAGTTATTGCCCTTTCCCACTCCGGTTGGAGAGGAACAGTAAAAAAAATTGGAGAAAAGACTATATATAAGATGATAAATGAATATGGGTGCTGTGTCGATAATATTCTTACAGCAATAGGCCCTTCAATTGGTAAATGTCATTTTGAAGTAGATGAGCCAGTGGTAGGACAATTTTTTAAGTCCTTCGGTAAAAATGCTGAAGAATTCATTGAAGAGAAGAAAAATAAGAAATACCATATAGACCTCTGGAGGGCGAATGTGTTGCAGTTTCAACAAGCAGGCATAAAAGATGAACATATTACTGTCGCACAAGAATGTACCTACTGCAATGAAAAGTTATATTTTTCACATAGGCGGGATAAAGGGAAAACAGGCAGTTTGGCAGCAATAATGCAACTAGTATAGAAATAGTTCATGGTAAAACATTAATTTTAAGAACTACAAACCATGAACTACAAACTACTAACTATAAACAACGAACTATTAATTAAGAACTAAATAGGAGGCACAAATTCTATGAAGCAACTTAAGACACTAGAAGATGTAAAAAACTATTCTCCTGAACAGGAAAGACTATTTTATTCTGCGAACCACGATGAGATCGCATCTGGAGCAACAACGGATATTTATTTTATCAGGACCTTGGAAATATTAAAGCACTTAAATTTGGAGAATACTATTGTTACAGCAGAGATTTTTGCCCGTCAAAGTGGTATGTTTAGCGGAATAGGGGAAGTAATTAATCTTTTAAAGGATAAAAATATAGAGATTTGGGCAATAGAAGAAGGGGATACTTTTCAACCTAAAGAGACTCTGGTTAGAATCAAAGGAATTTACAGTGAATTCGGCATGTTTGAAACAGTAATCCTGGGATGTCTTGCAAGCTCTTCGGGATGGGCAACGGCTGCAAGGGAATGCAGGGAAGCGTGTGGAGATAAACCATTTATATGTTTTGGTTCCAGGCACATTCATCCAGCTGTAGCCCCGGTAATGGAAAGAGCAGCTATTATCGGAGGAGCCAATAATGCAAGTAATATTTTAGCAGCAAAGATGATGGGAAAGGAACCTTCGGGAACTGTACCTCATGCCGCTTTTTTGATTGCCGGAGATACCCTGACGATTGCCCAAGCGTATGATGAATGTATGCCAGACGAGGATCCAAGAATTATTCTGATTGATACGTATAAAGATGAAGTAGAAGAGAGTTTAAGAGTAGCAGAATTCTTGAAAGATAAGCTTGCAGGAATAAGGCTTGATACTCCCAGTGAAAGAGGTGGTGTTACCCCTGCTTTAGTTCAAGAGGTAAGAGCAAGATTAGACATGGCAGGATACACCCATGTTAAAATATTTGTCTCAGGAGGACTAACTCCGGAGAGGATTAGACTTCTTTCAAATTGTGGAGTGGATGCATTTGGAGTTGGCAGCTATATTTCCGGCGCACCGGCAATAGAAATGACGATGGATTTGAAAGAAGTAAATGGAAGACCAGTTGCTAAAAGGGGAAGAATACCAGGTTTAATAGCCAATCCTAAGTTAGTGAAGATTAAATAAATTTGGCCAGTTATGTAAAAACTTTAATGTAATTTATATTAATAGTGTATTATTGAATCAAAAAGATTGAAGGGAGCTTTACTTTATTTGAAAAAAATAATTAGCGTAGTTTGCATTTTTTTATTGATATTATTGCTATTAAGCTCTTGTAACTATCAACAGGGTGAACAGAGTTTGGATGATAATATTCAGCCGGAGCAAAGAAAAGATATTCAAGATACCGGGCCGGTAAAAGGTGGGACGTTAAACCTTTATTCTTTAAATCCGGATACTTTAAACCCTTTGTTTACAAAAAGCAAGTCGAATGCAGAAATTTTAAATCTGGTTTTTAATAGTCTAATCATATATGATAAAAATATGAATGTATTCCCATCTTTAGCCGAAAGATGGGAAGTTTCCCCTGATGGGATGACTTGGACATTCTTTCTCAGAAAGGATGTTAAATGGCATGACAATGCCCAGTTTACTGCAAATGATGTGGATTATACCTTTAAAGTTCTTTCTAGCAGTAAATACGATTCGATATATAAGTTTAATATACAATTTGTTTCTTATTTTAGTGTTGTAGACGAATACACATTTAAGGTGGTTTTGACTCAACCCTATGGCAATTTTTTGGAAATGATGACTTTTCCAATTGTGGCCAAGCATCAATTTCAGGGAAAAGAGTTGGACGGAAATACTCCGGATTTTAAACCCATCGGTACCGGGCCTTTTAAGTTTGTTAAATATGACCCGCTAAAAGAGTTAAGATTAAAGGTTAATACTGCATGGTGGGGGGAAAATGTGCCGTATATTGAAGATATTATTGTCAAATTAGTTCCGGATAATAATACGGCTTTGTATGCGCTTGAGGCGAAAGAGATAGATTTGGTTCCCACCAATGTTGTAGACTGGGAAAAATACAGCGGAAAAGGAAATATCAAGATTAAAGAGTTTATTACCAATTATTATGAATTTATAGCAGTTAATTTTAATAATAAAGTTCTAAGTGATAAAGCTGTACGTAAAGCAATTGCTTATGCCATTGATAGAAACAAAATTATAAATGAGGTACTATTAAATCATGCTAAAAAGTCCGATGTGCCTGTTAATCCTGAATCATGGTTATATGATCCTTCCTCACAGATTTATGATTATGATATCCAGAAAGCTAAAGAAATACTTAACGGGGCAGGTTGGAATGATTTAAACAATGATGGAGTCCTGGATAAGGTGATTGATGGTGTTAATATGTCTCTTTCTTTTGAAATTATTACGAACAATGACAATGTTATAAGAGACAAGGCTGCCACAATCATAGAAAACCAGTTGAAGGCTGTAGGAATGAATGTAACTGTAAAAAAAGTTGCCTGGAATGAGTTGAATTCTATTCTAAACTCAAAAAATTTTGATGCAGTATTGAGTGGATTGAATCTTTTTCCAAATAGTGACTTATCCTTTGCATTCCATTCATCAGAAATTGAAAGGGGAACCAATTTTATTTCCTATAATAATCCGCAAATGGATGAACTTCTGCAACAAGCTTTTAAAGCAGTAGATAAAGAACAAAGAAGGCAGGCCTACTCCCTTTTGCAAAAGCAGATAGCAGAAGAATTACCCTATATAAGCCTTTACTTTAGAACTTCAGCAGTTTTGTATAATGATAGATTACGGGGCGATGTAAACCCTATTGGGACCAATATATATAACAATATTCACAAGTGGTATTTGCTAAAGGAATAGAGTAAAAAGCTGCAGTATCGAAACTTTTACACATGAACTAGGGGACGGGTCGAAACTGCTGAAAAGTCGATCTAAAATATATTTAATTATTTATGTGTATATAATTAAAAAAAGTGTTGACAATATATAATGAACCTGCTATAATACTCTTTGTCGGAAAAAATAAGTATTATAAGCAGGAGTGGTGGAACGGCAGACACGCTATCTTGAGGGGGTAGTGCACAACGTGTGTGCGGGTTCAAATCCCGCCTCCTGCACCATGGATATTGCGGGATTGTGTAAGGGTAGCACGAGTGACTCTGACTCACTTTGTCTGGGTTCGAATCCTAGTCCCGCAGCCAATTTAAATAAAAACCCATTGAAATATAAATATTTCAATGGGTTTTTTATTTTATGCCTTATCAGTCGGGGTGATTTTTTATTTTTTAAAATTTAAATCGAATAAATTATATCTAATCTTTTTCAAGTCGTTTTTTATATAAAAAGGACTTATTTACCTACATAAAATATGTTATTATATTTACAAACAATATATTGATGGCAATATCCAAAATGAAAAAAACTGAAATTTTCAGAACAAATAATAAATTGATTGTTGAGTTAGCAAAATTGTATTTTTGATGATCGGATTAAAGAATGCTATATTAAATAAAATAGGAGGTATTGATGGATGTTTTATGAAGTGCCTGTAAAGACAAATAGAAGCACTGAATTTATAGATATTACTAGAAAAATAAGCGAGTTGGTTTTTGAAAGTGGAGTAAAAAATGGAATTTGTTACATTTACGTGCCTCATACTACGGCTGGATTAACTATAAATGAAAATGCTGATCCCGATGTTGTGCACGATATATTAGTCCGGCTCAATAAGGTTATCCCCTTTGATGATAACTACAGGCATGCGGAAGGTAACTCTGCAGCCCATATTAAAGCAAGTATGATGGGCTTTAACCAGTATATCATTATTAATAATGGGAAGTTAATGCTGGGAACCTGGCAAGGCATTTATTTCACAGAATTTGATGGTCCAAGACATAGGAAAGTATATGTTAAAATTATAGAGGGATAAAAGCAGGCACCCTGGAAAGATAGTATATCCAATTATACTATCTTTTTTTTGTCATAATCAGTTCATTTCAGAATAGAATTAAATGAAGAAAACTATAAAAAGGAGATGCATTTCTATGAAAGTGTTTGTGATTCATAAAAATACACTTATCATTTATGGACTTGCAATTATTCTTATCTGTGGAGTA
>NZ_NPML01000006.1 GCF_002252565.1 Petroclostridium xylanilyticum | reverse complement strand
TTTTTAATTTTTTATTTAATCTTCTTATTTCTTGACTCTTATTAATATTAGGTATTTTTCTACCATCATTAATTACTGCTAAATCTTTAACTCCTAAGTCAATGCCTATTCCATCTGAATACTTTTGGTTGTTGGTAGGTTTATAATCAATACTTACGGTTATAAACCAATTAAAACCATCAAATTTTATTCTTGGATTATAAAATTTTTCCGCTGTTTGTAATTCGATTCTATTTTCAGATAGTTTAATCCATCCTATCTTTTCAAGTTTTACTTTATCACCTTTAAATTTTAAATGTCCTAAATCTTCTCTGTGATAAAACCCTTGTTGTACATCTTTTTTGCTTTTAAATTTTGGATGTCCTTCTAAATCATAAACTGTCAATTGTCTACCTTGTCTTAATGCTTTTTTCTTAGTTTTTTCAGAATAATGTTTATTTTCTATTCTGAAAAAGTTTTTATAAGCTATGCATAAATCCTTTATTGCTTGTTTTGGTATTTGTGCTGAAACTTCATTTAACCAATTATATTCAGGATTTTTCTTTAGTTGTGTTAGTTCCTTTCTTAACTCTTCATCGTTTATAAACTTGCCACCGTTTTTAAAATTTTCTAATTGCTTAGATAAAGCCCAATTATAAGCCCATCGTGCTACATCTGCACATTTCTTTAATAAAGTCTTTTGTTTATTGTTAGGTAATAATTGTACTCTAATTGTCTTTATCATCTTCGGTCAACTCCTCAATCATTTTACGTGCTTTGTTTGCTCTTTTACCTTGAAGTTTACAAGAAAATACAGTTATTATTTGCACTAAATCTTCAACAAGTTCTTGTTGTTCAGTTTTTTCTGTACTATCTATTACTTCAATTTCACATCCATACAGATTAGATATATATTCCACCAATTCAAAACCAAATCTTAACAATCTATCTTTATAAAGAACAACGACTTTTTCAACTTCATTGTTGACTATTTTTCTTAATAATGTTCTTAATCCTTTTTTAGTATAATTAATCCCACTGCCTATATCTTCAATTATTTCATAATTTTTATTTTGTTTGTCTAAATATAATTTCATGTTTTCAACTTGTCGTTGTAAATCGTCTTTTTGTTTATACGAAGATACTCGGCAATATCCTATAATAACTTTTGATTTTTTATCTTCTTTAATATTTAATACTTGTTTTAATTGGTCATGCGAATAATATCTATATCCATTAGCACCTGTATGATGTGGAATAAGTAATCCTTTTTTGTCCCAGTTTCTTAATGTTTGAGGAGTTTTTCCAACTAATTTAGAAAACTCATGTATAGTATAATACTTCACATTAACCACCTCTAATTGTATTAGACTATACTAAATTATAAATGTCAACATTAATTTATGACTTTTTATAACTTTTTATTAACTGTTGTCAACCTCCAACTCTCCTTCCAACTTTTTGATGAAGAACGCTAAAAGTTTACCAGCGTTGGTGATGTCATTGAAATTCAAGGTTTCAACCGTAGTGTGCATATACCGTAGCGGGATAGATATCAAAAGTGTAGGAATTCCCGAACGGGTTACCTGGATAGCCCATGCATCTGTGCCGGTATTCCCCGGTTCTACATCCATTTGAAAGGGAATATTATATTCCTTTGCTATATCCATTATTTTTTTGGATAACTTGGGGTGGATATTAGGGCCTATTGTAATAACCGGTCCTTTACCCGTTGAATAGGTTTCTTCCTTTGAAGCATCGGGAGTTTCACCATGACAGACATCAATGGCTATCCCTATGTCAGGATTAATGTGATATGAACTGACTATCGCACCTCTCAGTCCGACCTCTTCCTGGACTGTTGCAACAGCGTATACCTCCACATCAAGCTCCGACCTTTTTAATTCTTTCAAACATTCGGTAATTACTATAATTCCTGCCCTGTCATCCAGGGATTTTCCACATATGTAACGATTCAAAAGAAAACTTGATGAAGAATGAAAGGTTATAGGATCACCAATATTCACCAGTTCTTTGACTTTTTCCGCCGGTAATCCTACATCTATCACCATGTCTTCCATTTTGACCGCTTTGGTAACTTCTTCGGCCGATTGAAGGTGAGGAGGTTTTGCACCAATTACACCAAATAAATCTTCCTTGCCATGTACAATAACCTCCTGTGCAAGCAGAATCCTCGGATCCACCCCGCCTATATTAGTAAAGTATATAAATCCTTTTTCGTCAATATTCTTAACCATTAATCCGATTTCATCCATATGGGCAGCCAGCATGATTTTATATGGGTTTTCTTTCCTGGCTTTTCTTACACCAATAACGTTTCCTGCAGCATCCTGATAGACGGATTGGCAGTAATTCTCAAAAACTTCTTTTATTTTTGATGAAAAAAAGTATTCATGCCCTGATATTCCGGTTGAATTACTTAAAATTGTTAATAAATCACGCGTATTCATGAAGTCACCTCATTATTTTTGGTTTGGAGCCCGGAGCTTGGAGTTCGGAGATAGTTTTTTGAACTTGAAACTCCGGACTATTTACACTAATATTATTAGATAATATAGGAATTTTCAATAGAATAAATAATAAAAATATTTTTCCCTAAAATTCATGGACATACCCCAAAATTTAATTTAAGAAACCAGCAAGCTCTTGCAGTATCTGAGTTCGAAGAGACTCAGCTGCTGCGATTTGGGCTTCTTTTTTGTATAGTTCAAAAATTCAGCAATACCAGTTTTGTGTTTCTTAAGCACTTCATAAATTCCATCCGCGGTACTGTAGTAAGGGAAAGGTGGTATGCCATGTACTCTTTTGGATATCTCCTGCAAAATAAAAATCATCTTCCTGCTACTTATGGATTTTGAAGTAAGAGAAATATAGCTCATTGCCATGGTTAATAAAAAGTTTATGTTTTTAAGCCTTTGATAGGACTGGACTCTTACATCTTCAAGCTTGTATTGATTTTTCTTAAATCTTATGAACTCTTCTACATTCCATCTGGATATGTAGCAAAGTATAGGTCTTAAACAGTCTTTACCATCTTTTATATCAAGGTTAGTTAAAAGCATAAGCCCTTTTCTGGCATACCCTCTTACAAAGACAAGGTTAAATACTTTGCCAGTAATCTCAGGCAACTCTATAGGCAGAAAACCGAACTGAATTTTTCTTTGCTTACCGTTCTTTTTCTTTATGATTGTTGAATATTTACCCTTATATTTTTTAACAAGGTCGACAATATTTATTTCCTTACCTTTGAAAATGACATTGCGGTTTTTCTTAAGCCTTATGACAAACTTTTGAGAGTTGTTTTCAAAATAATTAAAGAACAGTACATTGTCCATACCTCTATCCATGGTGTAAATGCCCTTGGTCCCGTATAAGCTTCTGAGCTTGTCCAAACACTTTATGATTTCTTCATTTTCACTTTTAAATCCCGGTTCACTTGGAGAGAATAAATCTGAATATATTGGGACAAGAAGCTTGTCTCCGTGGTTATATATAAGTGCTTCAAGTAGATAGTACCCGTCCATATTGGTTTCTTTTGTGCTTCCATCCCTGATCTTGCCCATATTTTCAAAGACTACGCCGTACTTTTTAACAATATCACTTAAGTCGATAATGATAGGCGTATCATGGTGAATATACCTTTTAACTTCAGAAGAGAGGTTCTTAAGTACATCATCAGTATAGGAGAATTTTTCAAGGTTACGGGAAAGGCGTTCTATAGTCTTTTTTAACTTTATATCCTCATTTAAAGAACGGGATATTTCAGCCAGTATTACTGTCTTGGATGCGAGTATGCCAAAGACCATGCAGGATAAGAATTTCTTAAAGGGAACAGGGAGACCCTGAGCCAATCTGGAACAAAAATTACAAATACTTCTTTTCAAATCATATGCTGTTTTGCTATAATCAAACATGTAGGAAAGCCCCTTTCTATGTGGTTTATGTGTTTTTTTTTCGATATCTTAACAATACCATAAATTTGGGGGCTTTTCTCGTGTTTTTACAAATCTGTGGACAAATTTCTCAAATCTCCTGATAACTTCTCATTTTCAGCTTCTTTTTGTGGATAATTTTATTAAAAGAAAAAAATGGGGTATGTCCATTAAAATTCCTATTGACATGAGCATTAAAATGTCGTATACTATCTCTTGTCGTCGCGTATGGGCCTTTAGCTCAGTTGGTTAGAGCAACCGGCTCATAACCGGTTGGTCCGGGGTTCGAGTCCCTGAAGGCCCACCATATTATGCCTCTGTAGCTCAGTCGGTAGAGCAGGGGACTGAAAATCCCCGTGTCGGTGGTTCGATTCCGCCCGGAGGCACCATTATGCTGGTGTAGCTCAATAGGCAGAGCAGCTGACTTGTAATCAGCAGGTTGATGGTTCGATTCCGTTCACCAGCTCCAATTGAACATGGAGGGGTTCCCGAGTGGCCAAAGGGGGCAGACTGTAAATCTGTTGCTTGACAGCTTCGATGGTTCGAATCCATCCCCCTCCACCAAATAAAAGGACTGTAGCTATTTACAGTCCTTTTACTATTTCTTTGTATTTATTTCCTCTCTCTTCAAAATTCTTAAACATATCGAAACTTGTGCTGGCAGAGGAGATTTCAAATGACTTGGAGGCTACGGCAAACAAGGTTAAAGTGTTTTATCTATAATCCTGACGCTTCTTTATCCTATATTAGCTTTTCGGAAAAAGGATTGCAACCATCTACAGAAATATTGTTTTGAAAAATATAGAAAAAGTAGAATCAAAGCATTGATTTTGTAATCATACAAGTATATAATCCCATATTTGACACTTGAACAAAACAAAAATCCTGGAAAGCTTTGATATTTAAGGCTTTACAGGATTTATTATTGTTCTGGAAAGTGAGTAATGTTTATTGTTTTTTCGTTTCTCGTAAAATTTTTTTCATCATGCTTGTTGTAACAATCTGATAGTCCGTGCGAAAGCCAAAAGCTTCATGTAAAGCATCGGTAAAATCAGTTCTTGTATATATGGGTTCATAGCCTTCACCCTTAATCTCCTTGAAATTCATGTCTCTTAATTCACCAATAATCTCATGGCAGGTGAATTTCTCATGGAGTCTCTTTTCAAGCAACCTATATATAATTAGCGATATAAAGCAAGTGATAAAATGTGCTTCTATCCTGTCATCGTTGCTTAAATAAACAGGTCTTGCTTTGAACTCGCTTTTCATGATTCTAAAACATTCTTCGATTTCCCATCTTCTGTGATTCACCTTGATTATTTCAGATACATCATCCTCAAGGTTTGTGCAAACCCCATAAAAACCATCAAAGGCTTCTTCCTTCTGGATTAGAGCAGAATCAATGCTGTATATCTCGTTTTCTGCAACTTCTCCATCAGCAGTACAGCTTGTTTTGGTAATAAACCTTTTGTAATCGTTAGCATTGCATTTCTTGATTTTTGTCGGGTTGTTTTCTATTGCCTTTTGAGCTCTTTCTATTTGAGAGTTGCGGATTTTACGCTGATAATCCCTGTATTTGAT
>NZ_NPML01000005.1 GCF_002252565.1 Petroclostridium xylanilyticum | reverse complement strand
AATGGACATACCCCATTTTTTTCTTTTAATAAAATTATCCACAAAAAGAAGCTGAAAATGAGAAGTTATCAGGAGATTTGAGAAATTTGTCCACAGATTTGTAAAAACACGAGAAAAGCCCCCAAATTTATGGTATTGTTAAGATATCGAAAAAAAAACACATAAACCACATAGAAAGGGGCTTTCCTACATGTTTGATTATAGCAAAACAGCATATGATTTGAAAAGAAGTATTTGTAATTTTTGTTCCAGATTGGCTCAGGGTCTCCCTGTTCCCTTTAAGAAATTCTTATCCTGCATGGTCTTTGGCATACTCGCATCCAAGACAGTAATACTGGCTGAAATATCCCGTTCTTTAAATGAGGATATAAAGTTAAAAAAGACTATAGAACGCCTTTCCCGTAACCTTGAAAAATTCTCCTATACTGATGATGTACTTAAGAACCTCTCTTCTGAAGTTAAAAGGTATATTCACCATGATACGCCTATCATTATCGACTTAAGTGATATTGTTAAAAAGTACGGCGTAGTCTTTGAAAATATGGGCAAGATCAGGGATGGAAGCACAAAAGAAACCAATATGGACGGGTACTATCTACTTGAAGCACTTATATATAACCACGGAGACAAGCTTCTTGTCCCAATATATTCAGATTTATTCTCTCCAAGTGAACCGGGATTTAAAAGTGAAAATGAAGAAATCATAAAGTGTTTGGACAAGCTCAGAAGCTTATACGGGACCAAGGGCATTTACACCATGGATAGAGGTATGGACAATGTACTGTTCTTTAATTATTTTGAAAACAACTCTCAAAAGTTTGTCATAAGGCTTAAGAAAAACCGCAATGTCATTTTCAAAGGTAAGGAAATAAATATTGTCGACCTTGTTAAAAAATATAAGGGTAAATATTCAACAATCATAAAGAAAAAGAACGGTAAGCAAAGAAAAATTCAGTTCGGTTTTCTGCCTATAGAGTTGCCTGAGATTACTGGCAAAGTATTTAACCTTGTCTTTGTAAGAGGGTATGCCAGAAAAGGGCTTATGCTTTTAACTAACCTTGATATAAAAGATGGTAAAGACTGTTTAAGACCTATACTTTGCTACATATCCAGATGGAATGTAGAAGAGTTCATAAGATTTAAGAAAAATCAATACAAGCTTGAAGATGTAAGAGTCCAGTCCTATCAAAGGCTTAAAAACATAAACTTTTTATTAACCATGGCAATGAGCTATATTTCTCTTACTTCAAAATCCATAAGTAGCAGGAAGATGATTTTTATTTTGCAGGAGATATCCAAAAGAGTACATGGCATACCACCTTTCCCTTACTACAGTACCGCGGATGGAATTTATGAAGTGCTTAAGAAACACAAAACTGGTATTGCTGAATTTTTGAACTATACAAAAAAGAAGCCCAAATCGCAGCAGCTGAGTCTCTTCGAACTCAGATACTGCAAGAGCTTGCTGGTTTCTTAAATTAAATTTTGGGGTATGTCCATTAAAACGTAAAGTTTGACAAAAAAATAAGCCTAAATCAAGGCTTTTAAAGATTTTTTCTTTATTCAACTGTCAAATACCCGATTTCAAATGACTTGGAGGCTACGGCAAACAAGGTTAAAGTGTTTTATCTATAATCCTGACGCTTCTTTATCCTATATTAGCTTTTCGGAAAAAGGATTGCAACCATCTACAGAAATATTGTTTTGAAAAATATAGAAAAAGTAGAATCAAAGCATTGATTTTGTAATCATACAAGTATATAATCTGTATGTAAACTAACTTAATGTGGAGGGGTGTATATGAAAAGAAAGCAAATTATTTTTATAATAATAGCGTTATTGATTGTTGGTGTGGTAGGATTATTGTCATACCTTAATCAATCTTCAAATCAGGGTAAGGAACTAATATATGATAGCAAGAATAGTTTTTTGAATGAGTTTTATTTTGACAAAGACAATGTAGTATTTGAATGTTCCATAAAAGTAAAAAATGTTACAGATAAAGACTTGCATTTCAATATGTATGCTAATGTGAAAAACGAAATTGGTCTTGTGAATGAAGAATTTGCAACTGCCTATAAAAAAGACTCTTTGGAAAAAGAAGATTTTTTTATAAAAGCAAATTCAGAGGAGATGTTCAAGGCATATTTCAAGGCTAAGAGGGGAGAAAAAACGACAAAAAGTGACAGAAATCCTCCGAAAGAAATCAAGTTTGAAATACTAAAATGATTAAGTAGTAGGGCAGGGAAACTATTGATAAAGTAGCTCTGCCTTTTTTGTGTCGAAACATGTAAATCCTTTGGTAAAAAAGTCGAACGATTTTTCTTTGCTATTTCTACATAATATGATAATATTTTGTACGAAATTTATTTATTACCAAAGGAGGTCATTTTATGAGGTTGAAAAAAATGTTATTATGTTTGATGCTGACATTTGCAGTGATTTTCAGTCAATTAGCTGGTGTTGCTACTGCCGCAAGTGTTAGCGCTGACAAAGAGGGTATTTCTTGGAGAAGTATTGAAGGCTATGCACGAAAAAATAGTGATTGGCTGAAATCTGACTGGGTTGGAAGATTTATTCTTGAAGGCTATCTATTTGGGCAATGGGTTGTCCCCGGTGTTACTCCGACAAAAAAATATATTTGGAAGGAAAATCACAGTCGTTGCCAGTATTGGACATTTACAATACGCCAGCTTACGGAAAGGACTCTGCAAATAAGTATTATGGTCCCTATATGATGAAAAACCCTTATTTGAGGTTAGCAGTTCAAAGCATGTTATCAAGTGAGTTTTCCAAAATAAAGAATGGGACAAGCAGGAGTATAAACATAAGTAAGCATGTTGATATGGAAAATGGCGAACAAATAATAGGGTATCAGTATTTACATGGTACTAATAGTGCAGTTGGTGATTTCACGATAAAAGGAACTGCCAAAAAAGACTCAAGCGGAAATGTTGACGCACAGTTATTTTTTGAGTGGAATGATGTTATAGATCCCAATTTCCAGTATGATACTGATAAAATAAAGGCACAAATAGCAAAACAAATTCCTGGGGCAAAGCCAACAAACTATATAATAAAAATCGGCTGGGATTACAAGGTGAGAAAAAATGTGACTGAACCAGCTTCGTGGGAAGTTTGGAAGCCAAAAACTTCATGGCCTTTTGTGAAATATTAGTGTTAAGTAAAGTTCATTAAGATTTAATATACAATTAGATATCTTTTGATAAACTCTTATAAACTATGTTCTGAAAGTACTTATTTGTGAGAGTTTTATTGAGGATTTGGCTATTGGATATTCTCCAATAGCCTTTCCTTGTATTGGCGTATGCCCAGGTTTTCTGTTTTCCTACTCCTATTTTCTGCGGATTTACAGAAGGATTTCAACCAGTTCAATCCGTTGGAGAATATCACAAGTCAAAGAGGAAGCTACATTGCCATGTGAAAGGAATGATTGAAATGGTTGATACAAAAAGGGATTTTGAAATAGGAGCATTTGGAGAACAGGCGGTCAGGAATTTTTACAGGAATAAATTATTTATTTCTGGATTTGAATTTCTTTTGTATGTATCGGAATATCACTATCCCGAATATTACTGCTATTACTACATCTACAATCCATTCAAGAGAATAACCTTTCAAAATATCTATTGTGACACTTTTTACAACTAATGCAAAAACACTTGCCACTAGCCCTACTGTTGTTCCAAATATTGTAAACAGTATTACTTTTGTTTTTCTCATTGCAGTACACCTTTCTTCACCTTGATATCATATTGATTTATCAAACATTGAATTACTTGATATGAATTTTTCTTTATTTCTATACATTACATATTGTACCATTCCATTGAAATTTCAGTGTTTTGTAACCAATTCATTTTGACCACTCCTTTGATTTTTATGATTCGGCTTCATGCCATGAGTGTTTAGTAAAATTATCCATCGGCATTGTATAACAGGACAAGCCTTTTGTCAATAGCCATAATTTGTAATAATTTATCGAATTTCAGTAGATGTCAGATTTTTTTTGTATTTTCTGTATTGTTTCATTGTAGCCGCTACCGTCTTTGCAATCTCCTTCAAGGTTATTTCATGTAGCCGAAACTGCTTTAACAGGTCAAGGACGGTATCAGGGATAAAAAAAGGCGGCTGTAGCAAGGTAGTGTAAGCCGCTTCCATTAGCTATAAGCTTTTTAGAACCACAGGTATAGCCCGTGGTATTCATAATACAATAAAAGGACTGTAGCTATTTACAGTCCTTTTACTATTTCTTTGTATTTATTTCCTCTCTCTTCAAAATTCTTGAACATATCGAAACTTGTACTGGCAGGAGACAATAATACGATATCTCCTGCTCTGGCATTTGAATAGGCTGTCTTAACAACCTCTTCATAGGTTGAACACTTATAGACAGGAATATCGCTGCCTTTACCTGTCCTCTCAATCTCATCCTGCAAGGCTTTTTCAATTTTAGAAGCTGTGGGTCCAATCAACACGAGACATTTGACTTTCTCTGCAAGAATTCCGCCTAAATCATCATAGGGAATATTTTTATCTTTTCCTCCTGCAATTAAAATTACCTTTTGGTTAAATGTATTTAAGGTTGCAATTGTCCTGCTTGGACTGCTGTCAATGGAGCTGTTATAAAATTTTATGTTGTTTATTTCCCTGACAAACTCGATTCTATGTTCAACTCCGGTAAAGGCAGCAGCTACTTGTCTGATACTTTCACAACTAACCATTTCCCAGACTGCACCAATGGCAGCCATGTAATTTTCGACGTTATGAGCACCGGGAAGAATAATATCGCCTATTTCGATAACTTTCTGAGGATTGCCATCTATATTAATAAAAATTGAATTATGGTCAATAAATACACTTTTTTGAATGTTATTCAAGCGACTAAAAAATATTACATCCCCTGCAGCATCTTTTTCGAAACTTCTGGTTATATGGTTATCAAAGTTTATAACCAGTTTACCGCTTTTTGATTGGTGTAAAAATATATTTTTCTTGGCATCCACATACTCATCCATTGACTTATGTACATCCAGATGATTTGGAGTAATATTGGTTATAACTGCAATATGTGGACTTGCTTTCATGGTATGTAATTGAAAACTGCTGAGTTCTAATATTACTTTATGGTCAGGCTGTATGTTTTCTATTTCACTTAATAACGGCTTGCCGATGTTGCCTCCCAACCAGCATGTATAGCCCTCCTGCTCCAGTATTTTATGTATTAGAGTTGTAGTGGTTGTTTTGCCATCACTTCCTGTGACACCAATAATTTGAGCAGGGCATAAATCAAAAAAAACTTCCATTTCGGAAGTGACAATACTCCCTTTTGCCCTAGCAGCAATAAGTTCCGGAATGTCAAATCTCATACCGGGGGTTTTAAAAATAATATCATGACCAATATGATCAAGATAATTTTCTCCTAAAGAAAACTTAATTCCCAGCAAATCCAATTCATCGTATACTTCACCTAACTGTTCCCGGGTTTTCTTGTCAAAAGCAGTTACTTTGGCACCCAGATTTACAAGAAATTTTATTAGAGGTGTATTGCTAATTCCTACTCCTAATACAGCTACATTTTTTCGGTACATGCTTTTCTTAAATATATCAAGTTTCTTATTCACGTCGTCTTATCCGTTACGCAAAACTTATAAAACTTTACAAAAACATTGTAAAAGTTTATGTTTGCTTCCTCGTTCATAGTGTCCGACCTCGGCTAACCTACTATCGTTTGATGTGACACTCCAGAGGCTTGAATTCCCGTGTAACTCACGGTACACAGCATCATAATTCGTTTTGGTGATTTATGATGCTTTATATCTTGATAAATTGATACTTGCATTCTTATCCCTGTCTATTGCAGCACCGCAACATTCACATATAAATTCCCTTTCAAACAGTGACAGTTTGGTTTTCACATGCCCACATGCTGAACAGGTTTTTGATGAAGGATACCATTTATCGGCTTCTATAAATTCAATTCCATACTTCCTGCATTTATACTGAAGCATTGTTTTGAATTCAAACAAGCCCTGCTCTGATATTGATTTTGACAGGTGTTTGTTTTTCATCATACCACTGACATTCAGGTTTTCCATAACTATCCTTGATGGCTTGGTTTTCACTATCTCGGCAGTTGCTTTATGCCTGTTGTCAGTTCTGATGTTATCAAGACGTTTGTACAACTTTTTAATGTTTTTTTCAAGTTTTATAATGTTGCCTGTTTTGACGCAACTTCCTCCTTCCTTGTTTTTTTGGTATTTGTTTGATGCCTTGTGCTGCAACCTGCGCAATTTCTTTTCTAATTTTTTAACTCTTTTGGTTTTGTTGATGTTTTTAAAGGTCATTCCGTTTGAGCATACAGCCAAATTCTTTATCCCTAAATCAATACCTATACTTTCGCCTGTAAGCTCAACAGCCTCTTGCTCTGCCTCAATGCCTACAGACACATACCAGTGTATTCCGTCAAACTTTACCCTTGGGTTTGTATATTTTGCATTTTCCGGTATCCTGTCTTTTTCTGAAAGTCTTACCCAACCAATTTTTTCTAATCTAACCTTGCCATTTTTGAAT
This sequence comes from Petroclostridium xylanilyticum, assembly GCF_002252565.1. Taxonomy (NCBI): domain Bacteria; kingdom Bacillati; phylum Bacillota; class Clostridia; order Eubacteriales; family Oscillospiraceae; genus Petroclostridium; species Petroclostridium xylanilyticum. The sequence continues at coordinate 882 of NZ_NPML01000005.1, read as the reverse complement.
TTTATTTTTTCGGTATCTTGATAAAATTTTGGCTGGCTTTTCTTCCTGCTTTTAAATTTTGGTTTATCGGCAAGCTTTTTAAAAAACTTATAGTAAGCATCACAGGCATCCTTTATGGCTTGTTTGGTTATGTTGTTGCTGTAATCATTAAGCCACTTGTATTTTTCAGTCTTCTTTAAAAACGTTAATTCTTTTCTCAAGTCTCCGTCTTTAATGAATTTGCCACCGCTTTTATAATTTTCTTCTTGTTTGGCAAGCGTCCAGTTATATGCCCATCTTGCAACTCCTGCACTCTGAAACAATTTTGTTTTTTGCTTGTTGTTGGGTTCAAGCCTGACTTTCAGGGCTATTATCATCTTCCAACAGCTCCTTTATCATTTTTTTGGCTTTATTGGCTCTCCGGTAGTGTCAAAAATTTTATCAACTTTTGACCTGTACCCTTTGATTTTATTGACTTTTATTTAAAATTTATCTTACCCCTATAAAATTGGAAATTGAGAATGTATAGATTTGAAAAGAGAAAGGTACTTTCCCCCTTTTATCTGGTATAATGTTGTTGTGAAGACTAACACCCCAGAAAGGAGATAAGTACCTTTGAACAACATTATATCAGTTTTACTACTATACATTCAATTACAATATCAAATTATTATATATCTTATGTGTTGCGTTCTTGGCAAACACTCTCCCCGCAAGTATTACGATGAGCCTGTTAAAAAACCCTACCGTAAGCTTGTGGTAGATGAAATGCCTATTATTAAAACCCTTGAGAAACTTGATTACAAAAAGCTTATTGCTGATCAGCTTAAAGCTACTGGCAAACTCATTACCCCAGTGAAGAGAAGGAAACCTTCTACTGTCCCTGAAACTATAACCTGCCCC